>JAZNJU010000118.1:0-2822 GCA_045578205.1 Clostridia bacterium
CAAGTGCACAGACCGTAGCACAGCAGTTGGAGCGTTTCTGTGAAAAGCCTAACAAGATCACCTTAGAGTTTGTTAACTTCAAGGATAACATTACTGCACTTGGTACAGCAGCCCTTAACATGAGCGATACCAAATTGGATATCGACTTTATCACTGTTAGTGGAACCGATGCTAAGGTTAAGGTTAAAAACTCAAACTTCTTAACACAGACCTGGCACGAATTGAAGTCCTTCGGAGCATCCTTCATAGTTGATTATAACGCTGTCGGTAACGTATACGACGAAAACGCAGAAGATATTGTTAAAGTTTGGATTACAACCGGTCGTGACCAGGGTACAATCCTGAAGTCTATGATTGATGAGTCCTTTACTCCTGCCACAGGAATTAAGGTTAACTTGGAAATCGTTGACCCCGGTGCACTTTTGAATGCGGTATTGGCAGGACGTGGACCTAATGTAGTATTATCCGTTGGTGCTGACCAGCCTGTAAACTTTGCTTTGAGAGGTGCATCTGAAGATATTACCCAGTTCGAAGGTTGGGAAGAAGTTCTTTCTCACTATACAGAAAGTTCTTATGAACAGTATCGTTTAGACGGTGCGATTTACGGTATTCCCGAGACACAGACATTCAACGTAATGTTCTATCGTAAGGACGTTTTGGATGAATTAGGTTTACAACCTCCTCAGACTTGGGAAGAGTTGATTGAAATGTTGCCTACTATTCAGGGTAACAACTTATCAGTAGGTATTCCTACTGCGGCAGGTAGCAGTAATGCAACCGCAGCCGGTGCAACTATGTCTAACATGCCTGACTTGTCTATGTACTTTGCACTCCTGTATCAGTACGGTGGTGACATGTATAATGAAGCAGGAACAAAGACAACTGTTGATAATGAAGCAGGTATTAAGGCATTCGATGATTATGTAAGATACTTTAATGACTACGGTCTTCCTACATTGTATGACTTTGTAAGCCGTTTCCGTTCAGGTGAAATGCCTATCGGTATTGCAGCATACTCTACCTATAATACATTGGTAGTATCTGCACCTGAAATTCGTGGTCTGTGGGAGTTTACCTTACTTCCCGGTACCTATCGTACAGATGAAAATGGCGAAACTTACCTTGATCGTTCATCCTTCATCACCGGTAGTGCAACCATGATGATTGCATCAGATGATGAAAAGGTTAAGCAGAATGCATGGGAGTTCATGAAGTGGTGGGCTAAGACAGAAACCCAGGTTCAGTTCGGTCGTGAAATCGAAGCGTTACTTGGTTCTTCTGCAAGATATGCTACCGCTAACAGAGACGCATTCGTTCAGTTGTCATGGAGTGCAGAAGACATCAAGGTGTTGGATGCACAGTGGGAGCAGACGGTAGGTATCCGTGAAGTTCCTGGTGGATATTACACCGGACGTCATATCGGTAACGCTATCAGAAAGGTTCTGAATGACAAGGATGACACTCGTGAAACCATTATTGACTACTCAATTAAGATTGATGAAGAAATAGAAAAGAAACGTAAAGAATTCGGTTTGCCGTTAGAATAGGGGAGTGAAGAATGAAAGAGTTTTTTAACAAATATATCACCCTGCGTAAACATAATTTCTCAGTGGCGATTAAAAAAATGAAAAGAAGCAAAATGTGCTATGCATTCTTGGCACCTTATGCGATTATATTTACCTTGTTTTATGTGGCACCTGTAGTGGTTTCTATTTTCTTCAGTTTCACATATTACAACATTTTGGAAAGTCCCAGATTCTTGGGCTTAGATAACTATATTAGTTTAGTTTTGGAAGATGATATCTTCCTTACCAGTATTAAGAACACATTGTTGATTGCGGTAGTCACCGGCCCGCTGGGATATATCGCATCCTTCCTGTTTGCATGGTTGATTAACGAGTTGCCCAGATGGGTACGAAGCGTAGCGGTTATTATCTTCTACGCGCCTTCCATTGCCGGTGCGGCATGTTTATCCATCTTCTCTGTATTCTTCAGAGGAGATGCGTATGGACAGGTAAACGCGTTCTTGATGAATTTAGGTATTATTGATACACCAATCCTTTGGTTCATTAATCCTACATATATGCTTCCTATTTGTATGGTAGTTATTTTGTGGATGAGTTTGGGAAGTGGATTCCTTTCCTTCGTAGCAGGTCTTCAGGGTGTAGACAGATCACAGTTTGAGGCCGGATACATGGATGGTGTTAAGAACAGATGGCAGGAACTTTGGTACATCACTTTGCCGAATATGAAGCCCATGCTTATGTTCGGTGCGGTTATGTCCATCACACAGGCATTCAGTGTATATGATGTAACAGTTACCCTTTGTGGTAACCCCAGTACAGACTATGCGGCAAGAACCATCGTAACACACTTGGTTGACTATGGTTTTACAAGATTTGAAATGGGTTATGCTTGTGCGATTGCAACCATTTTGTTCTTGATGATGATCTTATGTAACAAAGCAATTCAAAATCTGTTAAGAAGAGTAGGAACCTGATATGAGCAAAAAGATAAAAGAAGAAAAAGTAGAAAAAGTATATCGCAAGAAATTGATCAAAAAGAGAAAACCGAACCGCTCTATCGTAGGCGACTTATTCCTGTATCTCTTTCTTGCATGTATGGCATTAATCATGGCTTTCCCGCTTATTTATACGGTCAGCAATGCATTAAAGCCTTTGGATGAATTGTTTAAATTCCCTCCAAGAATATTAGCGCAGAATCCCACATTGGATAACTTCTCAGACTTGTTTGTAACAATGGGAAAATCCTGGGTATCATTTTCAAGATATTTATTTAATACCGTATTTATTACAGTAGTA
>JAZNJU010000119.1:0-16862 GCA_045578205.1 Clostridia bacterium
GATCCGACTTGACTTTTATGTGCGGATAGGACGATGCTTTTTCTACAAATTCCAAAACCTCTTTCGGCTCGATTCCGCTTTTCGACTCCTCGCCCGATACATTGACTTCCACCAAAATATCCATTGTTTTGTCTATCTTGGCGCACTGCCTTTCTATCTCTTCCAAGAGAGCATAGGACTCAACGGAATGTATCATACACACCTTGTCGGCTATGTACTTGACCTTGTTTTTCTGCAGATGTCCTATAAGGTGCCAGCGCACGGGCCCTTTTATGAGGTCATACTTGGACAGAAGTTCCTGAACTCTGTTTTCTCCCAGGTCGCAAAGCCCCAGAGAAACCGCCTCGTTTATTCTGTCGGCATCTATTGTCTTAGTTACCGCAAGGATTGTGACATCCTCGGGGTTTCTGCCCGATTTTTCACAGGCTTTTCTGATATTTTCCTTTATTTCGTTTATGTTTTCGGAAATACTCATTATAAAATCCTCTCTCCCTCTTTAAGTTCCTTTTTGGAAGATGTAATAACTTCATCATAGAGCAGAAGTCCGCCCTTTTGTGCGTTGTTTTCTTCCACTATGGCATACACGCTGTCTTTGTAGAGAACTTTCACTTTCTTGAAATGGACTATTCCGTCCACAACCGTAAACACCCCTGTTGTGCCGTCCTTTACCCTCAGGGCATCCACGGGAACCTTCAGACCCTCGTATTTACTGCGGATGAGGTCGATTTCCACAAATCTTTCCTTGAGCGCCCAGGAATTGCCCTCGTCGGAAGTGACTATGACAAGGTAGTTGCCGTTTACGGGTGTGGAAATGTAACTCACTCTGCCTTCCGACTCCTCGGGATGATTTTTGGCTCTGATGTACACACCCGAACCCTCTTTGAGTTTCGATATTTCCTTATGGGTAGCCACAAAAGCAACAGACCAGCGCGTTCCGTTTATTATCTTGCATACCGCCGCATCGGACTTTTCGGATTTTCCCTCTTTTTTTATCTTCTTTATGGCTTCGAAGTCATAAGGTGTCATTTCGCCTATGGCATCGGTGGTTACGATGTCTTCAAAACCGTCGGTACCCGTGCTGTACACACCGGCAATGGGTGCAAAAATGTCCTCTTTGGCATTTCCGAGTTTCTTTTCGTATTCTTTTTTCTCGTTTTCAAGCCTCTTGAGAACCTCGTCGATGTAGTCAGTTCCGTTTTCGATGGCATTCTTTTTGTCGTTGAGAAGATTGAGTTCGTTGCCCAGAATTGCAATGCTGTCCATGTCGCCGTTTTCGGTGGCTTCCATAATTTCCTGCACCTTGGCATCCATAGCACTTTCCATTCGGAAACCGCCCGCGGCAGCCGAACCCGTTTGCTCTTTTGCCTTTTTAATCTCCTCAATACGGCTGTTTACATTCTCCAGAGACACCTTAACTTCGTCATCTATCTCGCTTTCGTAGATACTTGCAACGTGTTTGTTTTTGCGCACCATTTCTCCGTCGTTTACCATGGATTCCAGTACGCCTTTTTTCTGAACGGTCATAACCGTTTCGTCTCTTATTACTATTGCCTCAAAGGAATTTGTGCTTTCCATCTGACCGTGCTGCACCATTTCGTACTTTATTCCGCTGGAAAAGACAAAGGAGAAAAAAGCAATAACAAGAAAAATCACAGCAGGAACTGTAATAATCTTTATGGTCTTTTTCATAGAGCACCTCTTTCCTTTATGATTTCAAGGCATTTTTCCGAAACCTGACGGGGTGATGAAAACTCATCAAGATTGAGCCATATGCCCTCGGGGTCCCGTTTGAACCAGGTGAGTTGTCTTTTGGCGTAGTTTCGGCTTTTTTGCTTTATGGTTTCTATGGCCTCCTCCAGAGTGCAGTTGCCCTCCAGATGTTCTGCCATTTCCTTGTATCCAAGGGCCTGCATTGCCGTTGAATTGCGGCAGGCGCCCGAACTTATTATATCCCTTACTTCTTCTTTGAGACCCAAAGATATCATCTTGTCCACCCTGCGATTGATCCTTTCATAGAGACTTTCTCTGTCCCTTGTGAAATAAATCCTCACAGAATTGTACGGCTCGGGAAAACTCTTTGATTTCTTGTTGTAATCGGAAATTTTTTCTCCCGTTGCGTGGTAGTATTCCAGTGCACGGATAACCCTTTTTACATTGTTTGGGTGTATTGCCTCGGCACTTTCACTGTCTGCTTCTTTAAGAAGAGTATGGATATATTCCGCTCCCTCTTTCTTTAACAGGTCGCTTATCTTTTTGCGGTACTCTTCATCTGCGGAGGCATTTGGCGAAAAGTCTATCCCCTTAAAAAGCGAATCAGCATAGAGCCCTGTCCCGCCCACCACAAGGGCAGTCTTGCCCTCTGATGCGAGTTGAAGCACGATTTTTGAGGCTCTTTGCACATAGTCACACACGCTGAACGGCTCGGTGACATCCAGAATGTCTATCATGTGGTGAACTATCCCCTGCTTTTCTTCCTCTGTAACTTTGGCGGTGCCGATATCCATACCTCTGTATATCTGCATTGAGTCGCAGGAGATTATTTCTGTATTGAGTTTTTTTGCAAGAAGCACGCTCGTCTCGGTTTTCCCGACACCTGTTGGCCCTGCTATTAATACTACGTTGGGTTTTTTCATTACTCTTCCCTTTTAAACTGCTTTTCCAAAGCATATTTGGTCATTTTTACCATTATGGGTCTGCCGTGAGGGCAGGTGTTTATTCCCTCGCCCAGAGAGAGCACCTTTCCGCAAAGAACTTTGAGTTCTTGGGGAGTAAGGACTTTGTTTCCCTTTAATGCCCGCTTGCAGGAAATCATATGGAGCGCCTTTTCGTACACAAGACGTATGCCCGTTTCGCTGTTTTCCTCCGTGAGGGTAATGATGTCGGAAACCAGGTCTCTTATGTCCTGTTCTTCCATTGTGCCCGGAGTATGGCGCACTATGACGGAATTTCTTCCGAACGGCTCTACTCCGAAACCTATTCTTTCAAAAAAGTCCAGCGCCTTTTCGGCGGTTGTCATTTCCGTGGGAGACAATGTTATGGTTACGGGAATAAGAAGCATCTGGGAGGGCACTTCGTTTGTTTTGTAGAACTCCTCCAGAAGTTCCTCATAGCACAGCCTTTCGTGAGCGGCGTGCTGGTCTATTACAAGCATTTCGTTATCTTTTTCCACAATGGCATATGTTCCGAAAACCTGACCTACAAACCTGAAGTCTACATCCGGCACAAGCGGGTCAGCCTTTGGAGCAAGTGCTCTTTTTGCCTCTTCCTCCGTAAGATAAGTCACGTGTGTCATATCCTGAACGATTTTTCTCTCAACGGCGGTTGTCTGTTTTTGGGGTATGTGGGAAAAACGGGACAGATTTTCCTGCTTTTCTTCTTTTCTGAAATCGAAAACGGGTTTCGGTGTAAAAGGTGTGGTTTCGGGGACGATTTTTTCCTCTGCCAAAACAGTTTTTTCTGTTTCCCGAACTTCTCTTACGGCCTCTTCTTTTGGAATTTCTCTTCTTTCCTCCTGTTTTTCTGCGCTTTCTTCTTTCAAAGCGGTCATTTCCATCTGTTTTGCGCCGTCGTAGGAGGGAGCATTTTTTATCGTGTCAAATCCTGCGCCCGATTTCTTAATCTGCATTTCGGGGATATACTTTTCGTCTGTAAGAGCGTTTTTCACAGCCCAGTAAACGCTGTGATACACTTTCTTTTCGTCGGAAAAGCGCACTTCAGTTTTGGCAGGGTGCACATTTACATCCACATTTTTTGCGTCTGTCTCTGCCTTGACAACGCAAACGGGATAATGTCCCGTTGTTACAACACTTTTGAATGCTTCGCTTACAGCGGCACTCATTATCTTGGACATTATGTTTCTGGAATTTACAAAAAATATCTGGTGTCGGCGGTCTTTTCTGGCAATGGAAGAATTACCGACAAGACCCGTAACGGTGAAACCGTCCTCACAAAAGGAGATTTCTTTCATGTTTTTTGCATAGTCTGCACCAAAAACTGCATACACGGCATTTATGAGTTTGCCGTCGCCCGAAGAGGAAAGTACGGTTTTGCCGTTATTTATATACTTGAAAGCCACCTCGGGGTGGCTTAGTACCATTTTGTTTATAACATCTGTAACATAGCCTGCTTCCGTGGCATCGTTTTTAAGAAATTTCATTCTTGCAGGTGTATTGAAAAAGAGGTTGCGCACAATCATTGTTGTGCCGTCGGGACAGCCTGCATCGTCCTCGTCGAGAACTTTTCCTGCTTCAACGGTAACGCATCTTCCCACGGGGGCATCGTGGGTTTTTGAAAAAACCTCCACCCTTGCCACCGCGGCAATGCTTGCCAGTGCCTCTCCCCTGAAACCCAGAGTGTCTATGGCGTTTAAGTCCTCGGCGCAGGAGATTTTGCTTGTTGCGTGCCTTTTGAACGCAGTGGCAATCTCCGCGGATTCTATACCCGAGCCGTTGTCGCTTATTCTTATGTAGGGAATTCCGCCCTTTTTGATTTCCACGGTAACGGAAGTTGCGCCTGCGTCTATGGAATTTTCGGTAAGTTCCTTCACAACGGAGGCAGGTCTTTCCACAACTTCGCCTGCGGCAATCATATTGGCTATCTGGGTGGATAATACATTAATCCTCAATTATTTCTCCCACTTTCTTCTGCAATACAAAAAGTTCATTGAGCGCCTCAAGAGGCGTAAGAGTTGATATATCTATTTCCATTATGGCTTTTTTGAGTTCTTCTGCGCGGACTTTCTTTTCCTCGGTTGATGCAAGTCTTTCTTCCACATTGACCTTGGTTCTGCCGTCTTCGCTTTCCACCGCAAGAAGTACCTCTTTTGCCCTTTCGGTAACTTCCTCGGGAACTCCCGCAAGTTTTGCAACCTCTATACCGAAACTGTCGTCGGTGCCGCCGCGCACAATCTTTCTAAGAAACGTGATGTCATCTCCGCGCCTTTTTACGGCAACGGAATAGTTCTTGACACCGTCTATGGTGCCCTCCAGACTTGTGAGTTCGTGATAATGGGTTGCAAAAAGAGATTTTGCACCGATTTTTCCGCAGATGTACTCAACCACCGCCCACGCAATGGAAAGTCCGTCGTAGGTGCTTGTGCCTCTGCCGATTTCGTCCAGAATTACAAGGCTTTTCTTTGTGGCGTTTTTCAGAATATTGCTCACTTCGTTCATTTCCACCATAAATGTACTCTGACCTGCGGCAAGGTCGTCGGAAGCGCCTATACGAGTGAAAATTCTGTCCACAAGGCCTATTCTGGCGCTCTTTGCAGGAACAAAGGAGCCCATCTGTGCCATAAGGGTTATTATGGCGGTCTGTCTCATATAGGTAGATTTTCCTGCCATGTTGGGACCTGTTATGATGGAAAAACGGCTGTCCGTCGTGTTAAGATAGGTGTCGTTGGGAACAAAGAGTACCCCCGACTGGGATTTTTCCACAATGGGGTGTCTTCCGCCCAAAATCTCGATTTCGTCACCCTCGTCTATGACGGGGCGCACGTAGTCGTTGAGAGAGGCTGTTTTTGCCAGAGCGCAAAGCACGTCGGAGGTGCTTATAATCTCTGCCGTTTTCTTTAATCTTTCGATGTTTTTGGTAAGGGTGGTACGCACATACATAAAGTCCTCGTACTCTAACTCGTTTACCCTTTCCCTTGCGCCCAGAATTGTGTTCTCGGTGTTTTTGAGTTCCTCTGTTATAAATCTTTCACAGCCCGTCAGGGTCTGTTTTCTTATGTAATCATCGGGCACAAGGTTTAAAAACGACCTTGTAACTTCGATGTAGTATCCATAGACTTTGTTGTAACTTATTTTAAGGTTCTTTATGCCCGTTCTTTCCCTCTCTCTTGCCTCCATTTCCGCAAGAATGTCGGTTCCGCCGTTCATAATCTTTCTTAATCTGTCAAGTTCTGAGTCAAATCCCTCTTTTATTATTCCGCCCTCGCGTATCGTCATGGGAGTGTCTTTTTCTTCGATTGCATCGTGAAGAAGTGTGTAGAGGTCTGCAAGGTTATCAAAATTCTTCTTTGCCTCCGCCATGAGCGGATTTGTGAGGGGTGAAATGAGATCTTCTATGTCGGGCAAAACTTCCATACTCTGCTTTAATGCCAGAAAATCTCTTGCATTGCAAGAGCCGTAGACAGTTTTTCCGATAAGTCTTTCGATGTCGTTGATGCGTTTGAAACATTCCCTGAGTTCGTCACAGATTGTTGGGTTAGATGCGAATTCCTCCACTGCGTCGAGCCTTTTGTCTATGGAATCTTTTTCCAAAAGGGGTCTGTCTATCCAGGATTTAAGTTTCCTTGCGCCCATTCCTGTTTTGGTGCAGTCCAGAATTCCGTAGAGAGAGCCTTTTTTGCCTTTGTCTCTCATTGTTTCCGTAAGTTCCAGATTTCTTCTGGAAGAAAGGTCGATTTCCATGTAATCGCAACTTTCTATGCAACTTACCCTCTGAATGTGGGACAAATCAATCTTCTGCGTTTCCTTTAAGTACTCAAAGAGAGCGCCGAGAGATTTTATGCAGTTGTCCTTGCCAAAAAGCACATCATTTTGAGCAAGGTGAGTGAATTTGGCGTAAATCTCCTCTTTGGCTTTCGCAAAATCAAAGTAAGATTCGGGAACATAACTGTCGTAAAAATCAAAACGGGTCTTGAGGTCAAAGACAGACTTTGCTTCCTTTAATCCCTTGTCATTTATAATGATTTCCTTGGGTCTGAAACAGGCAAGGGTATTTACAAGACGGTTCTCCAACGGAGTGTTCACACCCTCGGTGGTAATGAGTTCTCCCGTGGACACGTCGCAGAGCGAAAGACCGTACACATCGGAATTTATGTACACGCAGGCAAGAAAATTGTTTTCGTCGGAAGAAAGAACCGCATCCATGTTGGCAGTACCGGGGGTCACCACGCGGATTACATCCCTCTTTACTATGCCCTTTGCATTTTTGGGGTCTTCCACCTGCTCGCAGATTGCCACTTTCTTTCCGTGTTTAATGAGTTTCGCTATGTAATTTTGCGCACTGTGATAAGGCACTCCGCACATGGGTGCCCTCTCCTCCTGACCGCAATCTTTTCCGGTAAGGGTTATTTCCAGTATTTCCGATGCTGTGATAGCATCGTCGTAGAACATTTCATAGAAGTCGCCCAATCTGAAAAACAAAATGGTGTCTTCGTAACTGCTCTTTATGTCAAAATACTGCTTCATCATTGGTGATAGTGCTTGTTTCATTTTATCCTCCCGATGTTTTCAAGAGTTTTTATGGGCTGTACAAAACCTAAAAGTTTATTTACATCCTCCGCAGGAAGAACAGTTTCCTGAGCAGGAACCCTGCTGTTCTTCGCCCTTTACGAAATATGCAATAATGGAATTCACCTGGTCGATAAGGGTCTTGAAATCTCTGTTTGCTTCGATGTATCTCTTTATATTTTCGTTTGTCATTAGTTTTCTGAAGGCTTCTTCCATCTCGGTCTGGATGTTTTCCAACTCTTCTTTTGTAACATCACCGCTTGTTGCTCTCTGAGAGAGTTTTTCGCGGGTATTGGCGTACTCCATCATAAGCACCTGAGCATCTTTGTCTGCAAGTTGGAGTTCTTCGGCACCTTTTAGTGCTTTCATTTCGTCGCTTTCGGCGAGCATCATGCCAAGTTCTCTGGCTTTTTCTATAATTGCATTCATTTTATTTACATATCCTTCCTGTGAGAGACCACGTCTTTGCATCGGTAATTTCCACCGTCACAAAGGAGCCGATGAGGCTCTTGCCGCCCTCGAAATTGACTGTTTTTCCGCCCTCTGTTCTTCCCATAAGGGCATTGGGATTGTTCTTGCTCACTCCCTCGGTGAGAATTTTTACCCTCTTTCCGAGAAGTGCAAGATTTTTCTTTTTGCTTATTTCATCCTGAACTGTAAGGAGCATATCAAAATTGCGCTTTTTGTCCTCGGCGCTTATTACGTCCTCCATAACCGAAGCAGGAGTGCCCGGACGTTTTGAGTAGATAAAAGAAAAAATGCTGTCGTACTCCACCTCTTTAAGAACTTCCAGAGTGTCGGTAAATTCTTCGTTAGTTTCCCCCGGGAAACCGACAATTATGTCGGTAGTGAGGGTAATTTCGGGCATTTTTTCTTTGATTTTTTTCATTTTCTCCATATACTCACTGCGGGTATAACGGCGGTTCATAGCCTTTAAAACCCTGTCGTTTCCTGCCTGAATGGGCAGATGGAGTTGCTTGCAGATTTTTTCTTCCCTTGCCATGGTGTCTATGAGTTTGTCCGAAATATCCTTAGGGTGGCTTGTCATAAAACGCACCCTTTCCAGACCGTCAACAGCGCAAACCAAGGTCAATAAATCCGCAAAATCTATGTTTTCGCTAAGGTCATTTCCGTAGGAATTTACATTTTGCCCCAGAAGTGTTACCTCTTTGGCGCCGTTTTTAACGCATTCTTTTACTTCCGAAAGAATGTCCTCTTTGTTTCGGCTTCTTTCCCTACCGCGGACATATGGAACTATGCAGTAGGAACAAAAATTGTTGCATCCGTACATTACCGAAACCCAGGCACAGGGACCCTCTGCCTTTTTGGATGGAAGTCCTTCCGCAATGGCGCCGTCGCTCTCTACTACATCGAACACTCTTTTTTCCTCAAACATGCAGGAGGCGAGTATCTGCGGAAATCGGTAGAGAGAATGTGTTCCGAAGACAATGTCTATGTGCTTGTACTTTCTGCGGATTTCTTCTTTCACACTTTCCTGTTGCATCATACAACCGCAAACAGCCAGAATTACTCCGCTTTTGCGCGCTTTTAAGTGCTTTAAGGCACCGAGGTTTCCGTAGACTTTGAGTTCTGCATTTTCACGCACGGCACAGGTGTTGTAGATAATAAAATCCGCTTCTTCCTTGTTTTCGCACATGGTGTATCCCATCTTATCGAGCATACCCATTATGGTCTCGGAATCGCTCACATTCTGCTGGCATCCGTAGGTTTCAACAAAAGCCTTTTTGCCCTTGCCTTTATTTGCAAGGGCAACAGTATTCATAATTTCTTCCTGTCTTTGTATTTCCTCGGGAGAAATGGTTCTTTTCATAGAATTAATCCTTTGTTATCTGTTTTCTTCCGCCCATGTAGGGAACAAGTACATCGGGAATGGTTACGGAGCCGTCCTCATTCTGGAAGTTTTCCAGTATTGCCGCAACTGTTCTTCCGATTGCAACGCCGCTTCCGTTCAATGTGTGAACATACTGTGCCTTGTCCTTGGGGGAGTTTTTGAACTTGATGTTTGCTCTTCTTGCCTGGAAATCCTCAAAGTTGGAGCAGGAGGAGATTTCAACATATCTGTTGTAACTGGGCATCCATACTTCGATATCGTATTTCTTTGCCGCGGTGAAACCGAGGTCGCCAACGCAGATTGCCACTACTCTGTAAGGAATTTTGAGCATCTGGAGTACCTTTTCGGCATCTCTTGTGAGTTTTTCCAATTCTTCGTAGGAATCTTCGGGCTTTGTGAACTTAACGAGTTCAACCTTGTTGAACTGGTGCTGACGTATAAGACCTCTGGTGTCTTTGCCCGCACTTCCTGCTTCCGCTCTGAAACAAGCGGAGTATGCAACGTGCTTTATGGGGAGTTTGTCGCCGTCTAAAATGTCATCTCTGTACATATTGGTAACGGGAACTTCCGCTGTGGGAATGAGGAAATAGTCTGTTCCTGCAACCTTGAAAGCATCTTCTTCAAATTTGGGAAGTTGGCCTGTGCCCACCATGCTTCTTCTGTGAACCATGTAGGGAGGGAAGATTTCCTTGTATCCGCTCTCTTCTGTGTGTGTGTCCAGATAGAAGTTTATAACCGCTCTTTCAAGTCTTGAGCCAAGACCCTTGTAGAAAGTAAATCTTGTTCCCGTAACTTTGCCTGCTGTGGGAGCGTCGATTATGTCAAGACCTGCGCCCACATCCCAGTGAGCCTTGGGTTCAAAGGAAAACTCTGTGGGCTCTAAAAACTTTCTTACCTCCACGTTGTCTTCGTCTGTATCGCCGTCGGGCACTTCGGAATTGGGAAGATTTGGAACGGTGAGCATTTTTGTGTTTAATTCTTCGTCAATTACTCTTACCTTTTCGTCCATATCCTTGATTTTGTCGGAAAGTTCCTTCATCTGCGCGAATACGGGAGCAACGTCCTCTCCTGCTTTTTTCATGGCAGGGATTTTTTTGCTCACTTCATTCTGCTGGCTCTTTAAACCTTCCACTTCGAAAAGAAGTTCTCTCTTTTTTGCATCGAGTTCCAGTATTCCATCGATATCAACTACTTCTTTTCTTCTTGCAAGTGCTTCTTTAACTTTCTGTGTTTCTGTTCTTATAAGTCTGATATCCAACATGTGAAATCACTCTCCTATTATCATTTCGTAAATATACTTTTGTGCATCTGTAAGATTTTTTTTGTCAATATCTTTTAAGAGCGCTTTTGCTCCATCAAAGTCCAAGGACAATGTCAACTTGTACGCGTTTAAAAGAACATCCGTAACCATTCTGTCTTCACCGAAACTTTTCACGGCAATTTCCTTTGCTTCAAAGAGAGCATGGTTTTCGGTTTTTAAAAGTTCGTTTTCCGCTTTGAGCGTTTCAAGTTCTTTTTTGATTTCCTCGTTTTCCTTTGTGAGGGAAGAAAGACTTTTTCTCACTCCCGCAGTTTCAATCTGCTGGTCGGTTATTTCTTTTTGATAATTGTTCTGTGTAAGACCTGCAAAAAGAATGAGTATTAGAGCAAAGGAAAACAAAATTGCAACATATATCCATATAAATTTTGTGTTTTTCTTCACAAAGCCGACTCCTTTCAAAATAATGTTCAAAATTCTTGAACCTACCCTATGAGTTAAAATTTGACGTTTTAAGCGCGTTTTTGTCCAAAATGTAAAACTACCTTACCACCACTCGAAACGTCCGACACAGAGGACGGGTTTTTGGGGTTTTATTTCGCAAAATTTTAATTTTTCCCTTTGGAAAGGATTTTAATTATCTTGTCCAATTCTTCCTTGGAATAATATTCAATTCTGACCTGTCCCTTGCCGTCCTTGTCCGCGATTTTGACATTTACTCCCAGCATTGAGGAAATTTTCTTTTCCGTTTCGTCCAATGCCAGTTTGAGATTCAAATCGACTTTCTTGGGTTTCTTTTCCTTTTGAGGTTTTTGCTTCAGAATTTCTTCTGTTGCCCTCACGCTCAAATCTTCGGAAACAATTCTGTTTGCAATCTGCGACTGCATTTTCTTGTCCAGCGAAAGAATAACTTTGGCGTGGCCAAAAGAGATTTTTCCGTCGCGCAGAAGATTGAGAACATCTTTTGCCAGCGAGAGCAGACGAAGCGAATTTGCAACAGAACTTCTGCTTTTGCCCATTTTAGTTGCGATTTCCTCCTGTGTAAGGGAGAAATCGTCCATTAGTTTCTTGTAACCCAAAGCCTCTTCCACGGGATTTAAATCTTTTCGCTGAAGATTTTCTATAAGCGCTATTTCCTGGGTTTGCATATCCGTAAGGTCTTTTACTATGGCAGGTATCTGCTTTAGACCTGCAAGTTTAGAAGCGCGCCAACGTCTTTCTCCCGCAACAATTGTGTAGAAACCGTTGTCGGTTTTCTTAACTATTATGGGAGTTATGACACCGTGCTCCTTTATGGACTCTGCAAGTTCCAAAAGAGCCTCTTCGTCGAAATCCTGTCGGGGTTGTGAGCGGTTTGGCTCCACGTCAACAAGTTTTAAAAGAGTTACACCGCCGGAAGCGTCTTTGGTTTCTTTGGGTTTTGAGCCCGATACCAAATCATCGGCACCGCCATTTGCAAAAAGAGCATCAAGACCTCTTCCAAGTCCTTTTTTTGCCATTAACTGTCACCTCTTTTGTTTGCCTTGATTACTTCCGAAGCAAGGTTCATGTAGGAAGAACTTCCTTTGGAAGATTTGTCATACACATTTATGGGTTGTCCGTAACTGGGCGCTTCGCTAAGGCGCACGTTTCGGGGTATTACCGATTTGTAGAGTTTTGAACCGTAGTACTTCTTGACCTCCCTTGCCACCTGAACAGAAAGGTTTGTTCTGGTGTCGTACATGGTGAGAAGAACTCCCTCCAGTTCCAGTTCGGGATTGAACGCTTCCTTGATTTTGCGTATGGTGGAAGTCAGTTGCGAAAGACCCTCAAGAGCATAGTATTCGCACTGAATCGGTATCATTATACTGTCGGCACACACAAAGGAATTTAATGTGAGAAGACCCAAAGACGGAGGACAGTCGATTATGATAAAATCGTAATCCCCTTTTATTTTTTCCACCGCTTTTTTCAGAAGATACTCCCTCTTTGCCTCCGACACAAGTTCGATTTCTGCTCCTGCCAGATTGATATTGGAGGGACAAAGCGAAAGATTGTGATAGTCTGTGGGAATTATGACATCTCTCATGTCCGCAGCGTTTATAAGCACATCGTACACGCTTTTTTCGGTGTTTTCTTTTGCCACACCCACACCGCTTGAAGCGTTACCCTGTGGGTCCGTATCTATAAGCAGGACTTTTTTACCGTAGGAAGCCAGGCAGGAACTTAGGTTTACACTTGTGGTGGTCTTGCCCACTCCGCCTTTCTGGTTGGCAACGGCTATACATTTGCCCATATGTTCACCTCTTTTGAATATTCGCTTTTGTTTAAATATATTCTATTGTATCACAACAAAAGAGATTTTTAAATAGTTTTTTAAAAATTTTTTCAAAAAATGTTCCACGTAGAACATTTTTCCAAAGAGAAAAAATATAAATCACCGCATAATGTTCCACGCGGAACATTATGCGGTGTATTGGGGAGGATTTGCACACTTGTTTTTCTATTTACATATCCTTATTACATACTCATAGTAACTGTCGGTTTCGTCTTTCTCGGCGCTTGCGTCTATTCCCTTTTCGTTCATAAGGCTTATAGCCTTTGAAATGGTCTTGAAAAAGACCCGCACATCGCTTATGGACCTTGGCAGTCTCGTTCTCTCCTCGGGAAGAGATCCGTTTTTAATTATCTTTTCGACAAGTTCTTCTGTCTGCTTCACGCTCATGGATAAATCGGCTATTCTCTTTGCAACGTATATCTGCTTTTCCTCGTCGTTTAATTTAATGAGCGCCCTTGCGTGCCTTTCTGAAAGAGAAGAATCCCTCACGATTTCGCGCACGCTCGTGGGTAGTTTCAGTATGCGCAGTTTGTTGGCTATTGCCCCCTGGGATTTCCCCACGCGAAGAGCCAGAGCCTCTTGGGTGAGCGAACACTTTTCCAAAAGTTCTCTGTAGGCGTAGGCTTCCTCCAGGAAAGAGAGGTTTTCCCTCTGCACATTTTCAATAAGCGCCACCATGGCGCTGTCTTCATCTTCCATATCGGTGATTATTGCCGGCACTTTGAGTAGTCCCGCAAGTCCTGCCGCACGAAGCCTTCTCTCCCCTGCCACCACTTCATATGTACCGTCTCTCTTTTTTCTCACGGTTATGGGTTGGATTACACCGTATCTTCTGACCGACTCCGAAAGTTCCCTTAATGAGTCGTGATTGAAATACTTTCGGGGCTGATTGGGATTTGGCATCACAAGATGTATTGGAAGATGTACAATCTGGTTTGTCCCAGACCTGGGCATTCCGAGGGGATCAAGACCCACCAACTGGGTTTTCATCTTCTTTAGTACCTGCATTTTTCGTCCTCCGTTCATTGTTTCTTATGTATTTATTCTAACAGATAAAAAAGTAAAAAGAAACAAAAACCGTTCGTTAAAAAAAGACACAAAAAAATAAGAACCGCCTTATTTAAGCGGTTCTTTTGCAGGTTTTGGTGCCTTGCGGGGGTATTTTGTCGGGGTATGCGATATTTTTTTTATAATTACTATGTTGTGGTTTAAATCCGTGTCGGACAAATCGTAGTTTTTAATCTCAACAAGAGATCCGCCCAGTATCTTTATGGCGTTTTGCGCCTCATGGACTTCTTCCTCTGCTTTGGGCCCTTTGAGACTTACAAAAAGTCCTCCCACCTTGACAAAAGGCAGACAAAGTTCGCAAAGCGTGGTGAGGTTTGCCACCGCTCTCGACACGCAGAGGTCGTAGTTTTCCCTGTGGTCCTTGTTTACTCCAAGTTCCTCTGCTCTGGAATGGATGGTTGTAACATCCGAAAGAGAGAGTGAAGAGACGACTTCATTAAGAAACGCAATCCTCTTTTGCAAAGAATCCACAAGTGTAATGGATATGCCGGGATTGGCAATCTTTACTGGAAGTCCGGGAAAACCCGCGCCCGTGCCCACGTCTATGACACTCATTCCCTCTTTGGCAATTCCCTCTGCAGCATTTAAGGAATCCAGAAAGTGCTTTACTGCAACTTCGTCTTCTTCGGTTATAGCAGTGAGATTGATTTTTTCATTCCACTCGGTAAGCAGAAGAAAATATTTGTAGAAATCCTCCGCTTTTTTCTCATCTATTCCGTTTTTTATAAGTATTTCTTTAAGAGCCATACCGTTTCACCTCAAAAGTATGATATTTTTGAACATTTCGTGCATTTTTTGTGTTTCATTATCATTGTACCACATAAATTCCAATTTGACGAGAGAATTTTTAAAACGATTTCATTTTTTAATTTCGGGCAAACGGCAATCAAGCCACGCGGGATTCTGCAAAAGTTTGGTTTCTATTCGGGCAAGACTTCCTCTTACCGTATCAAGTGCTATTCTGTCATCATCACGCATTACGTATTGACGGAGCATTTTTTCATAGGCATCCTTTACATTTTTATCATGTGAAGCCTTCGTGAAAAATGTAAACTCCTTTGGCAAAACATCTGCTATTCCGTCAAGTCTTTCTTTTTCTTCCGTAAGACGAATATCAAGAAGTTTTTTCAGTTCATCTTCATTTTGCAAGAGTGCTATAATTTTCGGCTGATTTTCCATGATGGTCAAATCATAAATGTGCTTTGCAGCCTCAAAAGCGCGATGCTCATTTTCAGACAGTCTGACATAGGCTTCAGCGGCGAACAGTTTATCAACAAAAATTCTCTCCATAGTAATTGTCTTGATTTCAAAAGGTTTTATCTCATATTGTTCTTCGAGGATTTTTCTTTCCTCGTCTGTTGCCAATTCGTATATAAGCGGTGCAATTTCCATTGAAGTTACGGGCTCACCGATAGTAAAAGAAGTTGCCTCTATTTTAACTCTTCCAAAGCGTTGCAAACTATCATCAATATCATAATTTGTAACGGGTTCATAGATATATGTTGTGATAACCTCCGAGCGATTTGTAGTTCCGCTTTCTCTCGGCAGGACTGTGTATTTCTTTGTGGCATCCGAAAGTTTTTTATCGTTCTGTGTACGGCTCATTCCTCTTGTATCAACCGACAAGTCTATATCTTCCGAAAATCTGTTAGTCATTTTCAAGGCTTTATATAGTGCAGTACCGCCTTTGAAATATGCAGGCAAGTTGTTTTCATTTTGAAACTTCGCCAATTCTTCAAGAATAAGCACAACATAATAGTCTTTTTCAAGGACATCGCTTCTGTAAGAAAATTTATCGTGTATTCTTTCTATAAACATATCAAATGTATCTCTGTCCAAATGCAATTTCATATTCTGACACCTCCCGCACTTGCGGCTATATGAGCAAGATGCAATATTGTTTTTTGATTATAATAAACATCTGCAAGAGCAAGCAGTTTGTCATATCTTAAATTTTGTTTTTCTATATGGTTTGCAATAACAATATACGGCTCTTGTTCGTCTATTGGTGCTTTGTCCATCATTTCCAGCACATCAAGAATTTGCAGATAATATTTGTTCTCGGCATTTATCTCTGTTTTTGGAGGTTTTATCATTATATCGAGTTTCTTATCTGTTCTTATACAATCCTTTGCAACATTGGTAACAATAACCCGTTTATTAGGCATTTGCGTTGTAAGTCCCATTTTGTGCATTACAGATAATCCCGTTTCATATCCGATATTGGGTAATATATATTTATCAGCAATAATTTTGTCTTTTTTTATTCCTGCTTCGCCAAACGGGGTAACAACTGTTTTGTAGTACACGCCTTTTTGATAAAACCGCAACTGGGGAATAATTCCATTATCCATAATTCTTTTCAACGCAACAGAAATTGCAGATGCGGCTTCTTTTACCGTAATAGCATAATGTTTTGCGGCTGTTTCTGCAATTTGTTTTGTATATATCGGAACTCTTGTGTCCGCATTATTTATTACATCACACACATATTCTATATATGTCATATCAACGCCTCCTTTGATATATTATATTCGTTTTCAGCGACTTGATTACAAAAACATTATATCAAGTGTTTTATTTTTTGTCAATGTGTCCGAGCAAAAATTGCCTGTTACAATTTTACAGTATAATACATTTAACAAAAGAATTTTTCAAAAGGAATTTCCATTCGACAGAATTCGTGTTGACTTTTACATTTATATATGTTACGATAACTTTGCCAAACAAATTCATATAAAATACAAAGTATGTGTTTTTACCATTGGTAAAAATGCAGACTCAATTTAGCATACTTTGTATTTTGTTAAATTTGTTTGGCGACAAGAGTCGTGCATTTTTCATGCGTCGGCTCTATCGCCGGCGCATTTTTTAATTTATACCATAACTTTTATTAATTACGCGAACACAAGGGGACGGTTCTCCTGTGTTCGCAAAACCCCGACACAAGAGACCCGTCCCCTTGTGTTACAAATCATTAATTAAAAAAGGAGAAATACGAATGTAAGACTACAAAAAATTGTATTATGAATTATTCAACAAGATAACAGACATTATAGAAGAACTCGAAAAGATTCAGCAGGACACGGAAGAAAGATATATCTCTGCTGAAGCAGACAAATAAAATAT
>JAZNJU010000120.1:0-11475 GCA_045578205.1 Clostridia bacterium
GGAAAGTTCTTTCCACACCAACACCATAAGAAATTCTTCTTACAGTAAAGGTTTCTGTAATACCGCCGTGTTTCTTAGCAATGATTGTGCCTTCAAACACCTGGATTCTTTCTCTTGTACCTTCTTTGATAAGCACGTGAACTTTAACAGTATCACCTATGCAAAGTTCAGGAAGGTCTGTTCTTAACTGTGCACTTGTTAAGTTTTCAATAATATCCATTATTTTATCCTCCTCTCTCCGTAGACGTTCTTGTAAAGCACTAATGACCCAACACTCGTGAGCCTTTTACAGAGGACCGCCCGTATACCTTTAATATATTATCACAAAGCATTGTAAAAATCAAGTGTTTTTTACAATTTTTTTGTGTTTTTCACATTTTCATACTTTTCAAGCATATCGGGGCGTTTTTTTGCAGTTTCCTCCAGCGATTTTTCTCTACGCCACGAGGAAATAAGCGCGTGATTTCCGCTCAAAAGCACCTCGGGTACTTCCCGCCCGTTGAACACGGGAGGTCTTGTGTAGTGAGGATACTCCAGAAGACCTCCGTAGTGCGATTCATCTGTGTAACTATCCTCATTGGAAAGGACACCCTCGAGCATTCTGCTTACGCTGTCTATAAGTACCATGGCAGGAAGTTCTCCGCCGGTTAACACATAATCGCCTATGGATATTTCTTCGTCCACGATTTCGTCGATTATTCTCTGGTCAACACCTTCGTAATGACCGCAGAGTATAACAAGATCCTCACATTCGCTGATTCTTATTGCCATTTCCTGATTAAGCACTTTTCCCTTTGGTGACATATATACCACATGGGGTTTGGAAGAAATGTCTTTGCACACATCTTTGTAGGCATTGTATATGGGTTCTGCCTGCATAACCATTCCTCGTCCGCCGCCGTAGGGATAATCATCTACCCTCTTGTGCTTGTTTGTGGCAAAATCGCGGATGTTCACAATATTAAATTCTATGAGATTCTTCTTCTCGGCACGGCCGAGCATACTGTCGTGCAGTACCCCGTGAAACATCTCGGGGAAAAGTGTAAGAATGTGAAATTTCATCTTTCATCCTCAATCCAGAAGACCTTTTGGCATTTCTACCATGATGTAGCCTTCCTGTATGTTTATTTCTTTTATCACAGATTTTATTGCAGGAACATATATAAACTTGCCGTCATCGCCTCTCACGGCATACACATCGTTGCTTCCTGTGGTAATAACATCATCAACTGTACCGTAGGTTATTTCTTCATCCTTTAGTTCAAGTCCTATGATATCTGCCACAAGATATGTGTCGTCGGGAAGCGAAGAGAATACTTCCCTGTCTGCATAGATAATACTTCCGCGCAGTTTTTCAGCCATATCCACATCATCTATACCGGAGAGTTTAAGAAGTACGCAGTTTTTTTGATAACGCACACTCTGAACCTTTCTGGCTGTGTTTTCGTCAAAATACACCTCATTAAAAATCTCAAAAACCTCCGGGGCATCCGTCCTGGGATTAACCTTGACTTCACCCTTAAGTCCGTGAGTGTTTACAATCTGTCCAACATCAATAAGATTTTTCATACAAAGACTCTCCTGTCTACAAAAATATGAGGCCGTAACAACAGCCTCATATTCAAGTGAATTATTGTACTATTTCTACGACAACACGCTTGCTTGTTTTGCCGGAGGCAGCCTTTATAAGAGCACGGATTGATTTTGCAATCCTTCCCTGCTTTCCTATAACCTTGCCCATATCTTTTTCGTTTACTCGAAGTTCAAGGGTAGTTACATTGTCACCCTCTACTTCGGTAACAGAAACATCTTCGGGAAAATCAACAAGAGCCTTTGCTACGTATTCTAACAACTCTTTCATAAGCCAAAACCTCCCGCTTATTTTATGATGCCGCTGATTTTAAGAAGTTCCTTAACAGTATCGGTAGGCTGAGCACCGTTAGCAAGCCATTTGTTTGCCAATTCTGCATCGATCTTAATTGTGGAAGGATCTGTCTTGGGATCGAATGTACCGATTTCTTCAATAAATCTTCCATTTCTGGGATATCTGGAATCAGCAACAACTACTCTGTAGAAAGGAGCCTTCTTTGCACCCATTCTCTTTAAACGAATTTTTACCATTAAAATTCACCTCCAAAAAATAATTAACAATATTTAAATGCTATCTTAAAAAATTTCCAAGCCCGCCCATGGCACGCTTCATTTTCTTAGGATCGCTAAATTGTTTCATGAGTTTTCTCATCTGGTCAAAGGATTTTAAAAACTGATTTACATCCTGAACCTGTGTTCCGCTTCCGTCCGCAATGCGTTTTTTACGGCTGGAATTTATGATTGACGGGTCATGTCTTTCCTTGGGTGTCATTGAAGTTATTATCGCCTGTATGCGGTCTATCCTCTTTTCATCGAAAGACGCACCCGCAAGAGCCTTCTTGTTGACACCGGGTATCATACCCAGTATATCCTGAAAGGAACCCATCTTACGCATCTGTTTCATCTGGTCTAAATAATCATCCAGCGTGAAAGTCTGTTTGCGTATCTTCTTTTCCAGTTCCAGTGCTTTTTTATCGTCAAAAGCCTGTTGGGCCTTATCAATCAGGGTGAGCATATCCCCCATACCGAGTATTCGGGATGCCATTCTGTCGGGATAGAACCAATCCAGATCGGTGAGTTTTTCTCCCTGACCCACAAGTTTTATGGGTTTGCCTGTAACCGCTCTTACCGAAAGAGCCGCACCGCCTCTTGTATCGCCGTCGAGTTTTGTAAGAACAACACCCGTAATGTCCAACTTTTCGTTGAAACTTTCGGCAACATTTACTGCATCCTGACCTGTCATAGCATCTATGGTGAGAAGTATCTCAGATGGGTTTACGGCATTTTTTATGGCAAGAAGTTCATCCATAAGTTCTTCATTGAGATGAAGTCTACCTGCGGTATCTATGATGAGTACATCGTTGGCGTAATTCTTTGCATGTTCATATGCCTTTGTTGCAATTTCCACGGCATCGTTGCAATCATCCATGGAAAACACGGGAACATCCAACTGACTTCCAACAACCTGAAGTTGCTTTCTGGCGGCGGGTCTGTACACGTCGCAGGCTGCAAGAATAGGCCTTTTGCCCTGCTTTTTTAATATACCTCCGATTTTGGCACTTGTGGTGGTTTTACCTGCACCCTGAAGACCTACCATAAGTATGACTGCAGGAGTTTTGGGGCCAAAATTGATTTTCGAAGCCTCAGCACCCATAAGCGCTGTGAGTTCTTCGTTTACTATTTTGATAATCTGTTGTGCAGGTGTAAGACTTTCTAACACATTTGAACCAAGAGCCTTTTCGGATACACTGCCAATGAAATCTTTTACAACCTTGAAGTTTACGTCGGCTTCCAAAAGTGCGAGTTTTACCTCACGCATTGCCGCCTTGAGATCAGATTCGGATATTCTGCCCTTACCTCTTAACTTTTTGAAAGTACTTTGCAATTTTTCTGATAGATTTTCAAATGCCAAGGGTTAAGCCTCCTTTATGATAATATCCAAAAGCGATAGTATTTTTTCTGTGTCTTGCGCAGGAAAACCACAAGTTACATACCCGCGTATTTCGTTCGCCGCTTCCGTTATTTCGGAAAAGCGAGTGAGAAGACCGAGTTTTTCTTCGTAATTTTTGAGTTCTGCCACTGCTCTTTTGATATTGTCGTGAACACCTTGTCTGGTGATTCCGCTGTTTTCCGCAATTTCGGAAAGCGAGAGGTCTTCCTGATAGTACTGTTCCAACATATCCTGCTGTTTTTCGGGAAGAAGGTTACCGTAGAAATCCATGAGAAGCGATACGTTGAGATCCTTCATATTTGCAACCCCTTTCCCTTGTGTCAAGAAAAAAACTTGACTGTCAAGCAAATCACTTTACATATTGTAATACACTTTGCTCTCTTTGTCAAGTCTTTTTTATTATTATTTTAACTTTTCTTTTCCCAATCCAGAATGAGTGTTTCTATATCTGACTTTTTGTGTATGCAATCCTTTTCAAACGGTGAGTATTCGCTAAAATCCTTATAGTTTTTACCATGAATTCTAAGTGCAATCTCGTTTTCTTCAGTGTAGTACGTATTACCCTCAAGACAAACGAGTTTTTCGCACTCGGGATTTATGATTGAATACACGGCGGCACCATATGGAGCGGTATCAAATACATTGTTTTTTACTAAAAAAACTCCACTTGTCTCTTCCTCAACTCGCCACATAAAAAGATGATGTCCCATGGGCTGAGGCCATATTTCCGAATTTCGGGGCATAACCACACCGTTTTTTGAAAAACCCTCACCCGCGTATGCACATATATTATTTGAGAAACTGCTGCCAGCGGGGATTCTGTTTCGCAGTTCGTATGCACCCATACCAACCCTTAAGAAAACATTGTCATCTATATGAATGTTTTTGCCCTGCTCACAATCTTTGCTTCCTTGATGGCTTGTTGCAGAATCATAAATATTGTCAAAATAGCAATGGGTTATCTCGATGTTCTCCGCATGATCCCAGAATTCCACACCGTTACCGAAACGTATGCGTCGGTCATAATTCCACACACATCCTCCGATATTTATAAACTCACAGTTGTGTATTGTGATATTCTCACTTTTGGAATCTCCCGCTATGGCGTGCATTCCGCTGTTTTTAAATCTTAGGTTTTCAAAATTTACATTCGGAATATTATCGGCAAGCACATGTTCATATACAAGCGCACATTCAATACTTGCGTATCTTGTTGCAGGATTCCCTTTGGAATAAAGATATGTTTTGTGTCCTTTCGGCACTTTTTTCAAGTTAACGCCATAGCCGAAACAATCATCATAGAAATCGCCATCGCAGGACAAATCCTCCAAATTCCACTTTAGTGTACCAAAAGATTTTCCGTCGTCGAATATGAAGTTACAGGCTTCATATTCCAAATTTTCGCAAACCCAGATGTTTTCTGCCGTTTCTTTCCACAATGCGGCATCAGTCAAATCTATTGAACCTCTGAACTCCGGCTTTTCGCCCTCACCGTAGGCTCCGTATGTTATTCTTTTGTCCTTTGTACCGCTTACAACCGCAAGTCTTCTCCGCATAACGGTTCCGCACTTAAAAAGCACTTTATCGCCAGGAAGGAGTTTCAGAACCTCCTCAGTCAAAACTGCATTTTGCGGTGAGTGTCCATCGTTGACGTTACTTCCGTTTTGAGCATCAACATAATAAACTGACATACATTATTCCTCACCAATCATAGATTTTGCAAATTCCAAGGCTTCAAATCCCTGCAAATCATCCATGCCTTCGCCAACGCCAACGAGTTTTACAGGTATGGAGTGTTCGTGCGCAATTGCAAGAACTATACCACCCTTGGCACTGCCATCAAGTTTTGTGAGAATAATGCCCGTAATACCTGCACTCTCTTTGAAAACTTCCACCTGATTCACGGCATTCTGACCTGTTGTCGCATCCAGCACAAGGAGTGATTCCCTGTCGCATCCGGGAAGTTCCCTGTCTATTATTCTGGAGATTTTCGCGAGTTCATCCATAAGGTTTTTCTTGTTGTGAAGTCTGCCCGCTGTGTCGATTATAATGACGTCGTTTTTCTTTGCTTTTGCTCTTGCTATGGTGTCAAAAACCACAGATGCAGGGTCAGAACCCTCGTCATGCTTCACAATGTCGGCACCCACTCTGTCTGCCCAGATTTGAAGTTGGTCTATGGCAGCGGCACGCAAAGTATCTGCCGCACCGAGAAGAACGCTCTTTCCCTGTGCTATGAAACGAGCCGCCATTTTGCCTATGGATGTGGTTTTGCCCACACCGTTTACGCCAATGACGATTATTACAGACGGAGTGGTTGCAAGTTTGAGGTTGTTGTCATTTTCGGAAAGAATTCCCGCTATTATTTCGGATATTTCACTTTTAAGTTCTTCGGATTCGGTAAGTTTTTTCTCTTTAACCTTTTTCCGAAGTTCCTCTATAATGTACATGGATGTCTCAACGCCCACATCTGCCATGATGAGTGCTTCTTCCAGTTCTTCAAAGAGTTCTTCATCTATCTTTTTGAAAACTTTCAGCACACTGTCAACTTTTTCGTTTATGGCATTTCTTGTTTTTCCAAGTCCTTTTTTTATCTTTGAAAACAAGCCTCCGCCCGAGGTTTCTTCCTCTGATGAAGGTTCGGCGATTTCCGTAATTTCGGCAATTTGCTCTTCATCGGGTTTATTCTTGTTTTTATTCCAAAAAGCCATTATTTGTAATCCTCCAAATCTTCGAATTTGAGTTTAAGAAGTTTTGATACACCTTTTTCCTGCATCGTTATACCGTACATAATGTCGGCAGATTCCATTGTTCCCCGTCTGTGTGTAACAACAATAAACTGGGTTTTCTTGGAATACTTGCCTATGTAATCAGCAAAACGGTATACATTGCTATCGTCCAGAGCGGCCTCAACCTCATCGAGAATACAGAAAGGCGTGGGTCTTACTTCCAGCACGGCAAAAAGAAGCGCTATTGCAGAGAGCGCCTTCTCACCGCCGGAGAGAACCATCATATTCTGAAGTTTCTTGCCGGGAGGCTGAACTTCTATTTCGATTCCGCTTTCAAGAACATTGTCGGGGTCTGTGAGGGTAAGTCTGCCTGCACCGCCTCCGAAAAGTTCGTGGAACACAAAATTAAAACGCTCTTTTATGACATCGAAAGCCTCGGTGAACTTATCTATCATTATTGACTGCATTTCTTTTATTATGTCTTCCAGTTTCAACTTTGTTTCATCAAGGTCGGCTTTCTGAGTGCTTAAAAAGTCGAATTTTTCTTTTACTTCTTTGTATTCCTCTATGGCATCTATATTGATGTTTCCAAGACCTTTGATCTGATTTCGAAGCGATGTTGCCTCTCTCTGTGCATCGTTCATGTCGAAATCTGCTTTTTTGTATTCCAACGCCGTGTTGTAGGTGAGTTCATATTCATCCCACAACTTGTTTATAACGTGCTCAACATCGGATTCAATTTTCGCATTCTTCGCCTCAAGACGTGCTGTTTCCTGCTGGAGAAGGTAAATTGTTTCATTCTGCTCTTTCAGAGACGTCTGGATGTTTCGTAGTTTTGAAGCATCGTCTTCGTAACCTTTCTGGGTTTCTATAATCTTCTTTGCGATTTCATCCATTATCTCACAGTTTGTAACTATTGTGTTTTCGTGAGTCTGAATGTCGCGCTCCAGATTTTCGTTTATGGCGTGTATGTTTTTGATGTCGCCCAACTTTGACTGAAGTTCCATCGACAGAGTATTCTTGTTTGCACTCATGGAGTATATTCCCGCATGGAGTGCCTCAATATCCTTGTCGGTGGTATTTAAAGTAATTCTGTCTTCCAATATGCTTTCCTGGAATTTATTCAGTTCGTCGGATATCTTCTCACAAGCATAGGAAAACTCGTCCGCAGTCTGTCGGTTTGACTTGATTTTTTCTTCATTTTCGGAAATTTTAACTTCAAGAGATTTTTTCTCAGCCTCAACTTCCGATATGCTTTTCAGGATATCTCCGTTTTCGTTTGTTATGATGTCTATTGCTCTTGTAAGTTCGTCAACAATACGCTGAATATTTTTTCTCTCGGAATCCAGGCGGACACTTGTGTGCTCACAAAGGTTGATTCTGTCTTCTAACTTTGCCTTGGTGTCTGCCATGCCATCTATGGCTAATTTGAGTTCCGCTATACATTCGTCGTTATCATCTACGATTTTCTGCAATTCCTTACATTCAGTTTGAAGACGCTCAATCTCCTTGGAACGTCCCAAAAGACTTTGATTTTTGCTGAAACTACCGCCCGTAATTGAACCGCCTGCATTTACAAGTTGTCCGTCGAGGGTGACGATTTTGAACTTGTGGTTGTTGCGCTTTGCCATAGAAACGGCATTATCAATATTGTCTGCCACAACACATCTTCCCAGAAGACTTGCAAAAATTTCAGTGTACTTTTCGACATAGTCCAGAAGTTCATGAGCAAGTCCTATGTATCCTTTTTCGTCCCTCGGGGGATTTTTCAAAACATCACCCTTTACTGAACTTACAGGCAAAAATGTTGCTCTTCCGCCTTTGGAAGATTTGAGCATTTCTATGCACTGTTTTGCGCAGTCATCGTCCTCAACAATTATGTTCTGTATCATATTGCCAAGGGCAATTTCTATGGCTGTTACATACTCATCTTTAACACTGATGAGTTTTGACACAAGACCGTGCACGCCCCTTATTTCTGCAGAAAGGACGTTTTTAACACCCTTGGAATATCCGTCCATTCCCTTTTCCAAATCTTCCAGAAGTGTTATTCTGGAAAGTTTTGAATTGAGTTCGGTAACTTTTTTGTTCTGGATTTCCTTGGATTTTTCCAGTTCTTCTCTGGAGGCAAAATATTCGGCTTTCAGTTTTTCCATATCGGAAAGAGCCTTGTTTTTGTCACGGGTGTTTGTGTCTATTCTCTCTTCAACATTTTTTAAGTTTTCGAGACTTTTTTCTCTTGCCTCTGTCTTTTCTTTCTGTTCGTCTAGCAGAACAGATTTTCTTTCATCAAAATTGTGTATAAGAAGTTCAAGACCCGAAATTTTGGCTTTGGAAGCGGATATCTCTCCCAGAAGATTTACGATTTCATTTCTTACCTTTTCCGCTTCGGCATTCTGCTGTGCAATCTCTTCTTCATACTTTGCAATCTGCTTGTCGCATTCGGAAAGTTTTTCTTCCAGAACTGTTTTCTTTTCTTCCAGGCTCCTGATGTTTTCGTTGCTGTTTTTAATGCTTACGTCCGACAGAGAAATCTTTTCTTCGATTATCTTTGCATCGGACTGCCATCTCAAAGCGTTTTCGGAATTATTCTTGATGTCATTTTTGACAATTTCTATCTTACCGCGTATGTTTTCATTTTCTTTTTCAAGGGCAAAACTCTGCTCCTTGAGTTTGCCTATTTCTTCGTTTACTTCGCTCAACTGGTCGGTTTTTGCGCTGATTTGCTCACTTATTAAGTCAAGGCGGAGTTTTTCCTCGGTAAGTTGTTTGAAAGTTTCTTTGAATTTGCGGTTTCCTTCTTCAAGGTTTTGTTTGTGTTTATCTATATTGCGGATTGCAATGTTTATGTCAAGTCCTTTTAAAACTTCTCTCAAATCCAGAAATTTCCTTGCCTTTTCCGACTGTATTCTCAAGGGCTCTACCCTTTCTTCAAGGTTTACAAGGATATCCTTTATTCTAAGGAGGTTTTCTTCTGTCTGAAGAAGTTTTTTCTCCGATTCCAGTTTTCTGTATTTATACTTTGTTATACCCGATGCTTCTTCAAAAATGTGTCTTCTTTCGTCCGCTTTGGAAGAAAGAATCTGGTCAATCTTACCCTGACCTATAACAGAATAACCCTCTTTTCCAAGTCCCGTGTCCATAAAAAGTTCGTGAACATCCTTAAGACGGCAAGGGGTACCGTTTATGTAATAGTCGCTCTCTCCGCTCCGTGTAACACGTCTTGTAACCTTTAATTCTTTCTGGTCAACATTGAACATCTCATCAGAATTATCCAAGGTTATGGTTACCTGGGCAAACCCCAGAGGACTTCTTTTCTGAGTTCCGGCAAAAATAACATCTTCCATTTTGCTTCCGCGCAGGCTCTTGGCACTTTGCTCGCCAAGTACCCAGCGTATAGCGTCGGAAACATTACTCTTTCCGCTTCCGTTGGGTCCTACGATGGCGGTTATGCCCTGTCCGAACTCCAAATCGATTTTATCTGCAAAGGATTTGAAACCCTGCATTTTAATGCTTTTTAAATACACAAAAACACCTCATAATAAGTTTTACTTTCAAAACTGACAATACATAGTATATTTTAACACATTATTCACAAAATTGCAATAACTTTGCCCTCTATTTTAATTTCGTTATACTCCACAGCATCATCGGTTTTGACACACAAATCGCAAGAGTATTTTTCTTTTAAATATATCTTGTTGCACTTGCCGTGTCCCGATGTTGCGGAAACTCTTTTCGGGTTGACAGAGACTTCAAGTTTTCGGCGAGGCATATATTTTTCCAGAACTTTCCGTATTATTCTTCCCTCTGCAAGTTCTCTTATGGCAGGATGATACGGACCTTTGACCGTGTCTGCATTGATGTTATCGGTTGTCTGAAGTCCAACACGGATTATGTCTATTCCCGCTTTTTCAAATCGGGGAATTATTTCCGACAGAATATCCACGGTTTCTTCCAGAGTAAGCGGGATGTATTCTCCCGTTTCGTACATCTTCCACAGTTTTGTATGAGGAACTACCAGTGTAGGGTAAATCCTTACACATTTGGGTTCAAGACTTATTAAGTCCTCACAGGTTCTAATCATTTTTTCTTTTGTGTCACCGGGCAGACCAAGCATCATCTGCAAGCCCAGTTCCATGCCGAAACTTTTTATGGCTGACGAGGCATCTGCAACCTGAGCGAAAGTATGCCCACGGTTGGATTTTCGGAGCACATCGCTGTCGGTGGACTGAACACCCAGTTCCACGGCGCTTGCACCGTATTTTTTTAGTGTAGTGAGGGTTACTTCGTCTATATAATCTGCCCTTGTTGAACAGCGGATACCGTTTACCTTTCCGCTTTCTATGTATGGATATGCCGCTTTAAGAAGTTCCTCTTGTTTTTGGATTTCAATTCCCGTGAAACTGCCTCCGAAAAAGGCAACTTCTATGTAGGAATCCTTGTCCATTGTGACCAGATTTTCTTCTATTATTCTTTTTACATCTGCACCAGTAACATCTGCATCGGTCTGACCTGTAATCTGCTTCTGATTACAAAAAACACAATCGTGAGGACAGCCTTTGTGCGGGACAAAAATCGGGATGTGATATGTTCTCATATTATTCTCCATTTAAAAATTCCGTATAATTAATCAAATCAGGCTACCCAAAAACGGGCAGCCTGATACAACTGTTACGAAACTGATTTTTCATTAAGTCTTGCCCTTGCCCTGGTAATTAACTTGGGTTTGGTTTTTCCAAGGACACAATCTTCCGTAATAATACACTTTTTGAGATTGCTTTCCGACGGTGCCGCATACATAATATCTCCCATTATTTCTTCCATAATGGACCTTAAACCTCTGGCTCCCGTCTTTCTTTCTATTGCTTTGTCTGCAATTGCACCGAGTGCACCCTCTTCGAACTCCAATGTTACACCATCCATACCAAGAAGTTTGATATACTGTTTTACAAGTGCATTCTTAGGTTCGGTGAGAATACGCACCATAGCATCGCGGTCAAGACTTTCCAACGAAACATTTACTGAAAGTCTGCCCACAAATTCGGGGATAAGACCGAACTTTAATAAATCGCCCGGTTGCATCTGCTTGAAAAGTTCTCCCACATCCTTATTAACTTTGGAGTCTATCTGCGCTCCAAAACCAAGGGCTTTCTTGCCTATGCGTTTTTCTATGATTTTGTCCAGACCGTCAAAGGCACCGCCGCA
>JAZNJU010000121.1:0-3517 GCA_045578205.1 Clostridia bacterium
ATTATACTAACATATAATTAATAATATTTCAATTAAAAAATATTGTCAAGTTTTATTTTTTCTCTGTCGTGCAAATCATTTAGCATAATACGGGCTCTTTTGAACATATACACAGCGTTTTTCCTGTCGCCGAGTTCCAGATATTCACAGCCTAATTTTATGCTTTCCTCAATTTGTTCTATTACGTTCTGGTCACAAAGATAAAAAAGTTTTTTTCTCTCTTTCATCCAAGTTTTTTTCACCCGGCTAAACTCAAATTCGCTGTCAAAATCCGAAATGGCTTCCTTTTCTGCTTTGCTTATTTCTTCAGAAAGTTTTTCAGAAATTCTGCCTGTTGTTTTGAAGTTGAATGTAAACAGTGCAACAAGCGATGCCAGAATTAAAATACAGATTATTTCATCTTTCATTTTTATCATCCTTTTTCTGAATAAAAATTGTTCCCTCTCCGTCCTGCGAAAGTATCAGGATATCTTTTATGTCGGATATATTATTGTTTTTCAGCACCTTTTTTAGCCACGCCTCATTTTTCCCCGAACGTTCGAATTCGCTTTTTCTTATTTTTCCGTCCGAAACAAATATATACGGTACGGTCTGTTGTGTAACATCAAGTCCAAGATCCTTGTTTGTGGGAGTTGCACTCTCACATGTTGGAATTACCGAAAGTGTCCCGCCCGTTTCCAGAATTACAGTGTCAACATCACTAAGACTGAAATACCCTGATTTCCTCAGTTCCTCCATTAAATCATCCATATTTATCCGCGAATGAAAGAGTTCTTTTTTCAGGATTTTTCCGCCCTTTATAAGTATCTGCGGTTTTCCGCTCAACATCACACGAAACCACTCATTTTTGAGGCTTAAAAACGAAATCAGCACTTCGCATATTACAAGGGTAAATATGGGCACAATACCATAGAGCAGAGGTATTGAAACATTGCTCATCGGTGTGGTTGCCAGGTCCGATATCATTATTGCCACCACAAGTTCCGAGGGCTGAAGTTGTCCTATCTGTCTTTTTCCCATAAATCTCAAAGAAAAAATAACCGCCGCGTATATAATAATCGTCCTTATAAATAAAATAGCCATAGAAAACCTCTTTTTTTTGTTTTTTCGTATTTTTTCTTATTATTACTTTACATTTTACATTTTATGTGTTAAAATATATGCAAATATTTTATTGGAGTGATTACTTAATGGCAAAGAAAAAAGAACAGACTTGTCTTATATACAAAAACAGACCTCTCGTAAAAAGAGGCAACACCGTTATATACGGTGACATAGCAGATAAATACTATGTGTGTATAGAGATTCTCGACACGGAATCATATCAGGACCTTGAACTGGCAACAGACGTGGTAGTGTCTCTCATAGCAGACGGACGCGTGGAAAAGAAAGCGGAGCGCGAAGGTCTTTACCGCGCACTGGACATCGGTGCATACTGGCTTGAAGAAGCAATAGGAGAATAATAACATTGAACCATCCCTCAAAAATCTTGAGGGAGTTCTTGATTTTATGTGATTTAAGGCATACTTAAGGGAGTGACCGCAAATGAATATAAAAGAAAATCTTACAATGCTTATGGATTTCTATGAACTTACAATGTCCAACGGATATTTTGAACACAATCTCAAGGATAAGAAAGTCTGCTTCGACATGTTTTTCAGAAAAATCCCCGACGGCGGCGGTTTTGCCATTATGGCAGGCGTGGAGCAACTTATAGATTACATCAAAAACCTTTCCTTTTCCGAGGAAGACATACAGTATCTTAAATCCAGAAACCTCTTTAGCGATGAATTTCTGGATTACCTTAAAAACTTCAAGTTTTCCTGCGATGTGTATGCTGTGCCCGAAGGCACCCCGATTTTCCCGGGAGAACCGATTGTCAAGGTAATAGGACCCGTAATAGAAGCGCAACTTATCGAAACTATGCTTCTTATTACCATAAATCACCAGTGCCTTATTGCCACAAAGGCAAACAGAATTGTAAGAGCCGCCAAAGGCAGAGCGGTTATGGAATTCGGTTCAAGACGCGCTCAGGGAAGCACAGGTGCCATAAACGGTGCAAGAGCGGCATACATTGCAGGCTGCATAGGAACTGCATGCACCATTGCCGACAAGGAGTTCTCAATCCCTGCACTGGGTACCATGGCTCACAGTTGGGTTCAGATTTTCCCCACCGAATACGACGCATTTTTAGCCTATGCCAAAACATATCCCGACTCGTGCACACTTCTTATCGACACCTACAATGTGCTTAAATCGGGTCTTCCCAATGCTATCAAAGTATTCAAAGAATACCTCATACCAAACGGGCATAAACCCGCAGGTGTACGAATAGACAGCGGAGATATTGCGTATCTTTCTTCCAAGGTCAGAGAAATTCTCGACAGCGAGGGACTAAACGATGTTAAAATTGTTGCTTCCAACTCTCTGGATGAATATATAATACGCGACCTTATCCATCAGGGCGCCAAAATAGACTCTTTCGGTGTGGGCGAAAGGCTCATTACCTCAAGAAGCGAGCCTGTGTTCGGCGGTGTGTACAAACTCACCTGTACATATGACGAAAACGGAAATGAAATCCCCAAGATAAAACTTAGCGAAAATGCAGTGAAAATAACAAATCCCTGCAACAAGAAAGTTGTCCGTTTCTACTCCAAAGACAACGATAAAGCCATTGCGGATTTGCTCATGTTAAACGACGAACCCCTGCCCGACGGCTCGGATTATGAAATTTTCAGTCCCGAACACACGTGGAAAAGAAAGACCGTCACAAATTACTATGTAAAAGAACTTATGGTGCCCATATTCAAAGACGGCGAGTGTGTGTATGAGTGTCCGCCCATAAGCGAAATCCGTTCCTACTGCGCAAGTCAGGTTGACGGAATATGGGATGAGGTTAAAAGATTCGAAAATCCGCATACCTACTATGTGGACTTGTCCCGAAAACTGTGGGATATAAAAACAGAACTTCTCAATCAGCATAAAAATTAAAAAGAGGTGTACAAGTTGAAAGCATTAACATTCAAAGGAGGACTTCACCCCAACGACCACAAAGCGGAAACCGCCAACTGTGCCGTTGTGAGGCTTACCCCTCCCCAAACAATGATATACCCTATGCAGCAGCATATAGGCGCTCCCTGCACCCCTATTGTTGAAGTGGGCGAAAAGGTCTATATGGGTCAGAAAATCGGCGACAGCGACGCATTTGTTTCCGCGCCCATACACTCTTCTGTTTCGGGCACTGTAACTCACATAGAGCCAAGACTTCACCCCAACGGAAGAATGGTTATGAGTGTGGTTATTGAAAACGACTTCAAAGACGAATATCATCCAAGCGTCTATGAAAGAGAAGATTACAACACTCTGACACGCGAGGAAAAACTCGCAATCATCCGCGAGGCAGGTCTTGTGGGTCTTGGCGGTGCAACATTCCCCACCCACATCAAACTAAATCCCCCTCCCGACAAAAACATCGACTGTCTCATAATAAACGGGTCGGAATGTGAGCCATATCTCA
>JAZNJU010000122.1:0-35275 GCA_045578205.1 Clostridia bacterium
CCATGGCTCAGAGAAAAACAAAAATGGAGGATATTGCCGATGCTTTCATCATAGCGCCCGGCGGTATCGGAACATTTGAGGAGTTTTTCGAAGTTCTTACTTTAAAACAACTCGGCAGACACGTAAAACCGATTGTTATATACGATATAAACGGTTATTACAAGGACCTTCTGAAGTTCCTTGATGTGGCAAAAGAAGAAAAGTTCATAAGAGATAATCTCAGTCTTATCTACGGCTACGAAGATAGTGCAGAGAAAGTTCTGGACTATATAGAAAACGACAAGCAGATAAAACATAATGTTCATGAACTCAAAAATGGCTGATTTTTCTAAAAATAGTCGGAAACTATTGTAAATTGGCGAAAAATGTAGTAGAATGTAATGGTATTTTAAATAAACTTAGGAGGAAGACAATGAGTTTTATTGAGAGAATTAAAGAGAGAGCAAGACAGGACAAAAAGAAAATCGTTCTGCCCGAGTCCATGGACAGAAGAACCTTTGAGGCTGCAGAAACCATTCTCAAAGAGGATATTGCAGATATCATCATTATAGGTACTCCTGCAGAAGTGGAAGAGAACAGCAAAGGGCTTGATATTTCCAAAGCCACAATTATTGACCCCTATACATACGAAAAAACCGAAGAGTACATAAACCTTTTTGTGGAACTTAGAAAGTCCAAAGGTCTTACATATGAAGAAGCCAAGAAAACAGCACTTGGCGACTATATGTACTATGCTTGCCTTATGGTTAAAGCAGGCGATGCAGACGGTGTTGTTTCCGGTGCATGCCATTCCACTGCAAACACCTTGAGACCCAGTCTCCAGATTATAAAGACAAAACCCGGTGTTAAACTCGTATCTGCATTTTTCCTTATGGTTGTACCCGATTGCCAGTATGGTGCAAACGGAACATTCATATTTGCAGACAGCGGTCTGGAACAGAATCCCGATCCCGAGAAACTTGCTGCAATAGCCGCTTGCTCTGCAGAATCTTTTGAACTGCTTGCAGAAAAAGAAGCAATTGTTGCAATGCTTTCGCACTCCACTAAGGGAAGTGCAAAGCACGCAGATGTGGACAAGGTTGTTGAAGCCACAAGAATATGCAAGGAAAATAACCCCGGTTTAAAGGTGGACGGAGAACTGCAGTTGGATGCAGCCATTGTTCCCTCCGTCGGTTCTTCCAAGGCTCCCGATTCCGATGTTGCAGGAAAGGCAAATGTTCTTGTTTTCCCCGATCTGGATGCAGGAAACATTGGTTACAAACTTGTTCAGCGTCTTGCAAAAGCAGAAGCATACGGACCTGTAACACAGGGTATTGCAATGCCTATAAACGACCTCTCCAGAGGATGCTCTGCAGATGATATCGTAGGCGTTGTTGCAATTACATGTGTACAGGCACAGGGCAATAAATAACACATAATATTCGAAAGGAATGATATAAATGAAAGTTTTGGTTATTAACGCAGGAAGTTCTTCACTCAAATATCAGTTTATTGACATTGAGACAGAAGCAGTTCTTGCAAAAGGTCATTGCGAAAGAATAGGTATCGAGGGTTCAATGCTTACCCAAAAAGTAGAGGGTAAGGAAAATTTAGTAAGAGAAGAACACATGAATGACCATTCCGATGCTATAAAGATGGTTATAGAAGCACTCACAGGACCTGAGCACAGCGTTATTTCCGACATGAGCGAAATAGATGCAGTAGGTCACAGAGTTGTTCATGGCGGTGAAGTGTTCAGCGGTTCCGTTCTTATAGATGATGCAGTTATGGGTGCTCTTCGCGAGTGTATTCCGCTTGCACCTCTCCACAACCCTGCAAACATCATAGGAATCGAAGCATGCCAGAAAGCAATGCCCGGAACACCTCAGGTTGGCGTATTTGATACAGCATTCCATCAGCAGATGCCCAAAAAGGCATTCCTCTATGCACTTCCTTATGAATACTATACAAAGCACAAAGTAAGAAGATACGGCTTCCATGGTACAAGCCATAAGTATGTATCCGAGCAGGCTGCAAAAATGCTTGGAAAGCCCTTGTCCGAACTCAAGATTATAACAGCACATCTTGGTAACGGTTCTTCCATTGCTGCTGTTATGAACGGTCACTCCGTGGATACTTCCATGGGCTTTACACCCCTTGCAGGTGTTGCAATGGGTACCCGCTGCGGTGATATCGACCCCGCAATCGTGGGTTACATTATGGAAAAAGAAGGTCTTGACGCAAAGGGCGTAGACGCTGTTATGAACAAAAAGTCCGGTGTGTTTGGTATTTCCGGCATAAGCAGTGACTTCAGAGATTTGGAAGCAAATATGGAAACCAACGAGAGAGCAGCGCTTGCGCTGGATATGTTTGCATATCATGTTAAGAAATATATCGGTGCATATGCAGCAGCAATGGGCGGTGTGGATGCCATAGTATTTACAGCAGGCGTTGGCGAAAACACCAAGATTACAAGAGCCGCTGTTACAGAAGGTCTTGAGTATATGGGCGTTAAAATTGACCCCGAATTAAACAACTGCAGAGGCGTACAGAGAGATATCTCCGCACCTGATGCAAAGGTAAGAACTTTGGTTATTCCCACCAATGAAGAACTTATGATTGCCAAGGATACTGCTTCTCTTGTAAAATAATTACAATATTAGCAAAAAAACTTGACAAAAGCGGAATAAATATATATAATAGTTTTGTTATGTCGAGGTGTATTATGGTTTTAGATGTATCACAGTTAATACAAAACGACGGCGCGGTCAAAAAACTCGATTTCAACCTTTCTTTGGAAGATATGAGTTTTAATGGGCAGAATATTTCTTTCACAAGTCCTTTTTCCCAGATGGGAGAAATCAAAAACGTTTCAGGGGTTTTGTACCTTGATTTGGATGTAGATGTAAACTTCACTACCCAGTGTGCCAGATGTCTGGAAGATGTTGATGTTCATCATTCGTTTAAGATAAGCGAAGCATTTTCCAAAACAGAGCAGGCGGATAGCGAGGAAGAAATTACAGTTCTTGCGTCAGGTAATATTGATTTAGCCGAGGTTACGGAAATGGCTTTTGTAGGTTCACTGCCTATAAACTATCTTTGTGATGAGGATTGCAAAGGGCTTTGCAAGATGTGCGGAGTCAACCTTAACCGTGAAAGTTGCTCGTGTGCAGACGACAACATAGACCCGCGACTTGCTGTACTAAAACAGTTTATTAAAGACTAGTTCTTATAAATTTCAGGAGGTGGAACCATGGCAGTACCCAAGAGAAAAACTTCAAAAGCAAGAAGAGATAAAAGAAGAGCAAATTGGAAACTCGTTTTACCCGGTATGGTAAAATGCCCCAAGTGTCAGGAATATAAGATGCCACACAGAGTTTGCAAGGCTTGCGGACACTATGACGGTAAAGAAGTTATAAAGACTGAAGAATAATGCTTTTCAAAAAACCTGTCCGTATAGGGCAGGTTTTTTAAAACAGAGGTAAATTATATGGCGGATGCGGTTGTAAAATCTGTTGACCCTTTTTCCATTGCCGAAGAATGCGGTATTGAAAAAGGGGACGTAATATTAAAAGTTAATAATAAAGAATTTACAGACGTTCTGGATTTCCGATTTTTAACTTCCGATGAACACTATGTTATAAACGTCAGAAAGGGTGACGGAAGTATAGAAGAAATAGAGGTCTACAACGAACTGTATGAGCAGTTCGGGTGCGAATTTGAGAATTCTCTTATGGACAGCCCGAAAACCTGCCGTAACAAGTGTATTTTTTGCTTTATGGACCAACTTCCGCCCAATATGCGAAAGACGATGTATTTCAAAGATGACGACGTTCGCCTGTCTTTTCTGGAGGGTAACTATGTTACACTGACAAATCTTGATGATAAGAAAATAGACAGAATCTGCTCGCTCAAAATAAGTCCCATAAATGTTTCTGTACATGCTACCGACCCCGATTTGCGTTGCCGTATGCTAAATAACCGCTTTGCGGGAAATGTTCTTTCCGTAATGGAGCGTTTTGCCAAATCAGGTATTATGATGAATGCACAGATTGTGCTTTGCAAAGGGATAAACGATGGCAAGTTTTTGGAAAAAAGTCTTTTGGATTTGTCAGGTCTTTTTCCGAACATACGAAGCATTTCCGTAGTTCCCGTTGGTCTTACGGCATTTCGCGACTCGCTATTCTCTCTGGAATCATTTGAAAAGGAAGACTGTATAAGAGTTATAGATGAGGTCACAAATCTGGGCAATTCTTTTTTGGGAAAATACGGCACCAGACTTGTATATCTTGCAGATGAATTTTACATCAAAGCACAGAGGCAACTTCCTCCATTTGAGTACTACGAAGATTTTCCGCAGATAGAAAACGGAGTGGGTCTCATGACAACCATGAACTATGAAATAGCCGAAGAACTGGAAGATGTAAAAACCGACGTGAAACCTTTTGCCAAAAGCATTGCCACATCCGAAATAGCATACGATTATGTGTGCTCTTGGGTTAAATCCATTAAGAAAAAATGCCCCAAACTAAATATTAATGTCTACAAAATTAAAAACAACTTCTTCGGCGGAAAAATTACTGTCACAGGGCTTTTGTGCGGCTCGGATATAATCGGACAACTCAAGGAAAAAGACTTGGGCGAAGAACTTTTGCTTTCGGAGAGTATGTTCAAAAATGACTGCGACATTCTTCTGGATGATGTAACAAAAGAAGATATTGAAAAATCACTCGGTGTCAAGGTTTCCATAGTAAGAAACACAGGCTGTGATTTTGTATCTTCCGTTTTAAAGGAGTGATTACTTTGAAGAAACCCACCTTTGCCATAGTCGGAAGACCGAATGTGGGCAAATCAACACTTTTTAATAAATTGATAGGAGAGAGAATATCCATAGTAGAAGATACCCCCGGTGTTACCCGCGACAGAATATATGCCGAGGGTGAATGGGCAGGCAAAAAATTTCTCCTGATAGATACAGGCGGTATCGAGGTAAAGACAAATGAAATCATACTTTCCCAGATGCGTCTGCAGGCAGAAATGGCAATAGAAATGTCCGATGTCATAATCTTCATGGTGGATGTCAAAGCAGGTCTTACCTCTGCTGATAAAGATGTGGCTGCTATGCTTGTAAAGAGCGGCAAACCCATTGTTCTTGTGTGCAACAAAGTAGACAACGTTGGCGATGTTCCAATGGAGTTCTACGAGTTCTACAATCTGGGATTGGATGAACCCATAGCCGTTTCTTCCATACACGGTCTTGGAACAGGCGACCTTCTGGATAAACTCTACAGTTATATAGATTTCGACGTTACAGAGGAAGAAGATGACGATGCAATCAAGGTTGCCGTTATCGGAAAGCCAAACGTCGGCAAATCTTCTCTTATAAACAAAATTCTTGGCGAAAACCGTGTGATAGTAAGTGACATTGCAGGTACCACAAGGGATGCAATAGACACTCCGTTTGAAAAAGACGGTCAGAAATATGTGTTTATAGACACTGCAGGTATGCGAAAACGCGGCAAAATCGACGAGAACGTGGAACGTTACAGCGTTATCCGTTCGCTGGCGGCAGTAGACAGATGTGATGTGGTACTCATACTCATTGACGCCACAGAGGGCGTTACCGAGCAAGATACAAAGATTGCAGGCTATGCTCACGAAAAGGGCAAAGCAAGTATCATCTGCGTGAATAAGTGGGACCTCATCGAAAAGTCTACCAAGACTATGGAACTTTACAGAAACGATGTGCAAAGGGACCTTTCCTATATGACATATGCTCCTGTGTGCTTCTTTTCCGCTCTCACGGGTTCAAGATTAAACAAGTTGTTTGAACTTATCAAGTATGTTAATATACAGCATGCAATGCGTATATCCACAGGTGTTCTCAACGATGTTTTAAACGAAGCAATCACAAAGGTTCAGCCTCCGTCAGACAAGGGAAAGAGACTCAAAGTTCTCTACATTACCCAGGCTTCCACAAAGCCGCCCACGTTCATACTTTTTGTAAACGACAAAGAACTTGCGCATTTCTCTTATGTGAGATATATCGAAAACCAAATCCGCACAGCGTTCGGACTTGAGGGTACACCGATAAGATTTATCATAAGAGAACGCGGAAAGGATAATTGATATGAAAATTCTGGCAGTAATACTCAGTTCTGTTATTGCATATCTTCTGGGAAGCATCAATACAGCGATAATACTTTCTGCATTAAAAGGCAAAGATATCAGAAAAGAAGGAAGCGGAAATGCAGGTGCTACAAACACTTTGCGTGTTATGGGCAAAAATGCAGCGGCACTTGTTGCACTTTTTGACGGCTTAAAGGGAGTGGCAGCAGTGCTAGTCGCAAGAATTGTGTGTACTCTGTTAGGTGACGGTGCACCCATTGCGTACTATTTTTCCGCTTTGTCTGTAATGCTCGGTCATGTATATCCCTTATACTTTTCTTTCAAGGGAGGAAAGGGTGTTATGACCACCATTGCAGTCATATTCATGCTGGACTGGCGCATAGGACTTATTCTTTTTGCAGCGTGCATTGCAATTATGCTGACAACACGCTATGTTTCTCTCGGTTCGTGTATAGGTGCGGGTATGTTTCCTATTCTCGTGGCTGTATTCCACTGGGGCGATGTTGCTTTTCTGGTTATAGCGTTTTTAATCGGTGCTCTGGTTGTGTATAAGCACCGCACAAACATTGAAAGACTTGTAAACGGAACAGAATCAAAACTCAACTTTAGTAAATAATGGAGGAATTCATATGTTAAAATTCGATTATTCAAAAGCGGAAAGTTTTATATCCAATGATGAAATCTTCGCAATGAAAGATACTGTGGAAAATGCCGCAAAAATGCTTTCCGACGGCACAGGTCTCGGAAATGATTTTCTTGGTTGGGTAAACCTGCCCAAAAATTACGATAAAGAAGAATTCCAAAGAATAAAGGCCTCGGCACAGAAGATACAGTCTGATTCCGATGTGCTTGTGGTTGTAGGCATCGGAGGTTCTTATCTTGGTGCAAAAGCCGCAATCGAAATGCTTACAGACACTTTCTACAATCTTCGTGCAGACCGTAAAACACCGCAGATTCTCTATGCGGGAAATTCCATCAGTTCAACCTATCTTTCTGACCTTTTGAACTATATCAAAGACAAGGATTTTTCTGTAAATATAATTTCCAAATCAGGCACCACTACGGAACCTGCCATAGCATTCAGAATGCTTCGCTCACTTCTCATAGAAAAGTACGGTGAGGAGGAAGCAAAAAAGAGAATATATGCCACAACAGACAAAGCAAGGGGAGCCCTCAAAGAATTTTCCGACAAAGAGGGTTATGAGACTTTTGTAATCCCCGACGATGTTGGCGGAAGATTTTCTGTCCTCACAGCGGTAGGACTTCTGCCCATTGCATCTGCAGGCATAGATATTGATGAAATCATGCGCGGTGCTTCCGACGCTGTGGATATGTATTCCAAACCTTTTCACGAAAACGATTGCTACAAATATGCTGCAGTAAGAAATATATTAAACCGCAAGGGTAAAGATGTGGAACTCATGGTAAACTATGAGCCATCTCTTGTGTACTTCTCCGAGTGGTGGAAACAACTTTTCGGTGAAAGCGAAGGCAAGGACAACAAGGGTATTTTCCCTGCTTCCTGCAGTTTTTCAACAGACCTTCATTCTATGGGACAGTACATTCAGGACGGAAGAAGACTTATGTTTGAAACCGTTCTCAAAGTGGATTCGCCCAATGCAGATGTGGAAGTTCCTCACGATGAAGCAAATGTTGACAAACTCAATTTCCTTGCAGGAAAAACTGTGGATTTTGTAAACACCAAGGCTTTCCAGGGTACACTTCTTGCTCATACCGACGGAAACGTTCCAAACCTTGTTATAAACATTCCCAAACTGGATGCCTACAACTTTGGTGCTCTGGTATATTTCTTTGAAAAAGCCTGCGGAGTAAGCGGATATGTACTGGGAGTTAATCCTTTCAATCAGCCCGGTGTTGAAGCATACAAGAAGAATATGTTTGCCCTTTTAGGTAAACCCGGATTTGAAGCGGAAAAGGAAGAATTGGAAAAAAGGTTATAATATGAATCTCACACCACGACTACTAAAAATTGCATCACTGGTGCCCCAAAATTCCTCTCTGGCAGATGTGGGGACTGACCATGCCTATGTTCCCGTGTATTGCGTATTGAACGGCATATGCAAAAAGGCAATAGCCATGGACATAAACGAGGGGCCTCTTGCCAACGCGGAAGAAACCGTCAATAGTTACGGTGTTTCTTCTAAGGTGGAACTTCGTCTTTCCGACGGACTTTGCAAACTTAAAGCAGATGAGGCAGATACCGTTGTTATTGCAGGCATGGGAGGGCTTCTCATAAAGTCCATACTGGAAAAAACTGCGTTGAAAGACGGCACAACACTCATACTTCAGCCAATGCTTGCGCAAAAGGAACTGAGGCAGTACCTGTATTCTCACGATATTGCAATTACCGATGAGTACCTTGCAAGAGAAGACGGCAAGGTATATAATATATTTGTGGCTGTGGTGGGCAAAAAAAGTGTATATGATGATTCGGATATATTGATAGGCAGAAATGTCTCGGAAAATTCGCCCGAACACTTTGAATTTTACAAAGAGAAAGAAATAAATGTCCGCAAGAAGATTTTGAACGGTCTGAAAAGTGCCAAAACAAAAAATGAAGAGGCAATAGAATGTATTGCAAAAGAACTTGAAAGGTGGCAGAACTATGAAAATTAAAGACCTTGCAAGTATTATAGAAAAAGAATTCCCTCTCCACTACGCATTTGAGGGCGACAACGTGGGACTTCTGGTAGGGGATGGAGAAACAGAGATTACGGGGATTGTGGTAACCTGCGACGTAGATATGGGCGTTGTGGAAGAGGCTATCGAAAAAAACTGCAACCTCATCGTGAGCCATCACCCGATAATGTTTTCTCCCGTAAACAAAATGTTGGAGAGCGTTGCTGAACAAAAATTCATACGAAAAATGATTCAAAACGGTATTTCTCTCTACAGTGCTCACACCAATCTTGATGCAGGCAGAGGCGGAATAAATGACCTCATGGCTTCCATGCTTGGCATGGAAAACACATCTGTTGTGGATGTTGTGTGCGAAGATGAAAGGGGAACACACGGTTTTGGCAGAATGTGTACCATAGGCAGAGCACTGACACTTGGCGAACTTATGGACAGGGTAATTTGCGTCTTTGGTGCAGACGGTCTGCGCTATGCAGGCGATGTCAACGCAAAGATAGAAACCGTTGCCGTGAACACGGGAGGCGGAGCAGGAATACTGAGTGACTGTGTTAAACTTGGATGTGATTGCCTCATTACAGGAGACATCAAGTACAACGGTTATCGGGATGCGTTAGATGGCGGAATGTGTGTAATAGACATTATGCACTACGACAGCGAACACATTGCAAAAAAATGGTTTAAAGACTTCTTTAATAGAAATGGTGTGGATGTTTCCATACACGAAAGCGAAAGCAATATAAATCTTATAAAAACATATGTAAAATAGTAAAATGACCGGGCCAGACAGTTGCGGGCGGAAGCCGAAAGGCTCCGCACGAGGAAAGTCCGAGCATCACAGAGCAGGGTGCCGGGTAACTCCCGGTGGAGGCGACTCTAAGGAAAGTGCAACAGAAAGATATACCGCCGTTTAAACAGCAATTGCTTAAGCGGTAAGGGTGAAAAGGTGAGGTAAGGGCTCACCGGTGCGGGGGAGACCTCGCAGCCGTGTAAACCCCATCCGATGCAACACCGCACACGACGGCAATGCCGTTTTGGGGAGGTTAAGCCTGCTCGGCGTCTCCCATAGGTGGCTTGAGATATGCAGAAATGTGTATCCTAGATAGATAACTGTCCAATACAGAACTCGGCTTACAGACCCGGTCATTACTATAAAATTAACGGAAATTGAAAAATCGTATTAAGAAATATTTGTTTGTATTTTTCATATTTCCTTTAAAGGTCTGTAATTTTAGGCTCTATAATAAATGTTGGATACCCCAACATTTATTATAGAGCCACAAAAACCCGTCATTTTTGGCGGGTTTTATTTATTGACAGAATTTGTAGTTTGTGATAAAATTATAACATGAGAATAAATATATAACAAAGGACGATGAATATGTCTAATTTTGCACCTGCAGTCGAAGCGTCTGCAAAAATAATTACATTTCTTGCACAATGTGAACAGGATATAGGTATTTCAGAAATCAGCCGGGGAACAGGAATCAATAAAAACATGGTATTCAGGATACTGAACACTCTTGAAAATGAGGGTTGGGTTTATTGCAGTGAGCAAAAATACGGTTTGACTCTTTTGCTGTTTGGCTTGGCTTCGAAACCAATATCCAGATTATCTTTGAATACGGTAGCCGTTCCGGTACTTTGTGATTTGTTAAATAAAACGGGAGAAAGTACATATCTTGGGGTTTTAAACGGTAATAAGGTTCTATATATTCAGCATCTTGACGGTGTTAAAGATGTACGGGTCGCAGGAAGATTAGGCGGTGAATATCCTCTGCATTGTTCTGCACCCGGTAAGGTTCTTCTTGCATATGCCGATAAAGATTTCATCAAAGAATATATAACAATAAATTTAGAAAAACGTACCGAGAACACTATTACTCTAAAAGAATCATTATTAACGGAACTGGAAAAAGTACGCCAAAACGGATATGCAACCGACTGTGAAGAATTTGGAAACGGTATCACTTGTGTTGCAGCACCCGTATTTGATTATACCGGTAAGGCGGTTGCCTGTGTCGGCAATTCGGCGCTTACTTTAAATCATGATTCACAAAGTGTAATTAACCGCCTTTTACCGCACGTTTCTGATGCGGCAAAAGAAATTTCCATTCGCCTTGGAGGTATAAAATGAATAGCAGAATCAGTTATTTAAAAACCATAACAAAATCAGAAACAGAAGATATAGCCGCATATCGTATTCTTACAGAAAAAGAGTATAAGAATATTTCCGATAAAAAGGAAATATTTCGAAAAGTGCATTTCTTACATCACTTTGCAAAAGATATTCCGACTGTAGTTGACAAAGAGGAACTAATCATTGGTTCCATGCGATTCTGGCAAGCACGAAACTGCAGAAGAAACAAAGGACATATCATTGTGGATTACAGAATGATTTTACGTGAGGGAATTGCAGGTATCCGTAATAAAATTGCAGGTCTTTCCACACAAGAGGCTGTTGCCTTTGATGGAGCAATGGAGGCATTTTCTTTATTTATTAAACGCTACTCCAAGGCAGCCGAGGATCTAAATATGTATACCGTGGCAGAAAATTGTCGCCAATTGACAGAGGCAGCCCCCAAAACTTTTTATCAGGCTTTACAACTTGTTTGGTTTGTTCATTTGTTTTTGCATGCCGAAGGGGAGGCACCGGCAGTTTCCTTTGGCCGTTTCGATGATTATATGTATCCTTTTTACAAGAAAGATATAGAAAACGGCATTATTACTTATGAGCAAGCAAAAGAACTTTTGATGTGTTTCTGGCTGAAAACTTGTGAAGGAGACGAAAGTCAGAATTTGACTCTGGGCGGAAATATCGAAAATGAACTGTCATTACTTTGTTTGGAAGTTGCAAGTGAATTAAAGGTTCAGCAACCTTCCGTATCTGTAAGAATAAGTGATACCACATCTGATAAGTTCTGGTGTAAAGTCACAGAACTTATTAAATCCAAAACAGGCATGCCTGCTATTTTTAATGACAGTATAGTGATAAAAGCACTTGAAAATGCAAAAGTAGAAAAAGAAGATGCTCAAAACTATGCCATTGTAGGATGCTATGAAGCGAATTCTGACGGTAATACTTTTGGTACAACTGCTTATGCAGGGAGATTTTACTTGCACGATGTACTTCTGGAGTTTCTGGATTCGGACAAGATATACACGGAGTTCTCTGAATTATATTGTGATTTCAAAAGATTTTTTGCCGAGAAATACAACGGGGATATTCTAAATACTTTTTGTAACGATTGGAAACGTATTCGTGAAGACTGTGTTTCTCCGTTCCAGAGTGCCTGTATGTCTGATTGCCTTAAAAGCGGAATTCCTGCCGAGTGGGGAGGTTGCAAATATACTATGGCGGGAATTAATATTCTCGGCATAGGAACATTGGTTGACAGCCTTTACACCATCAAGAAAATTGTTTTCGAAAGAAAAGAGTGTTCGTATGGAGATTTTATCAATCAAGTAAAAAATAACTTTCCCGAAAAAACTCTCTCTCAAAAATGCAAAAATTTAAAAGGAAAATACGGCACCGATACAACTGAAACTAATTGTTTGGCAAACGAATTGTCTGAGTTTATTGCCGATTTGGTGGATAACGGCAAAATCTATGATGGTGTTACTCCGTATGCAGGATTATTCGTTTTTTTAAACGATGTGTATTCCGATACATATCCATCTACACCCGACGGAAGACTAAGTGGTGAGAGGATTTCTTACGGCATAGGTGCATCGGATTTTTGCGTAGACAAGACAGTTACTTCTGTTTTGAATTCTGCATCACATATTGCCAATGACCGTTTTGCAGACGGTAATCCGCTTATGTTCAGTATATCCGAAAAAGATGTTGCAGGCGAAAAAGGAGATATGCTTCTTAAGGCATTGATAAAAGGTTATTTTGAAAAGGGCGGTTTCCACTTGCAGATAAATGTAACAGATGCTAAAACACTTAAAAAGGCTAAAGAAAATCCGCAGGATTACAGCGATCTGATTGTAAGAATCAGCGGTTATAGCGAATACTTCACAAAATTAAATGATGCTGTTCAAACAGCATTGATAGAAAGATCATGAGGATTAAACTTATAATCTGTGAGGAAGTCCAATGAAAAAAGGTTTAATATTTGATATACAAAAATTTTGCATAAACGATGGGCCGGGTATCAGGACTACTGTGTTTTTTAAGGGGTGCAACCTAAAGTGTAACTGGTGCCACAATCCCGAATCTCATTTGCGTAAGCCGGAACTTTTTTATGACGCGGAAAAATGTGTCATCTGCGGGCGATGCGGTGTCTTGTGTCCTCAAAGTGCACATTTGTTTGGAGACGGACATGAGATTAACCGAGACGCATGCATCTTATGCGGATTGTGTGCTGATGGATGCACCTGTGAGGCACTTGAAATTGCGGGCAAAGAGATGGATGCTAAAGAAATTATTGCCGAAGTTCTCAAAGATAAGGTGTTCTATAAAAATTCCGGCGGTGGTATGACACTGTCGGGAGGGGAACCTCTGATGCAATTTGATTTTGTGTACGAACTTTTAAAACTTGCAAAACAAAATGATATACATACCTGTATCGAAACCTGCGGTTATGCTAAAACAGAGGATATGTTGAGAATTGCAGAATTTACCGATATTTTTCTTTATGACTGGAAAATTACCGACGAAAACTTGCACGAAAAATATACAGGTGTAAAAAACGGGATTATACTGGAAAATTTGCGTAAGATAGATGAAATGGGTTCGAAAATCATTTTGCGCTGTCCCATAATTCCGGGTGTTAATGACACCGATGGGCATTTTAACGGAATTGCCGATATAGTTAACTCTTTAAAGGGCATTTTGGCTGTAGAAATCGAACCGTATCATTCCTTGGGAAACAGCAAATATGCGAAACTTGGTAAAGCGGAAAAACAAAGCAGTTTTGAGGAACCATGCAAACATCAGGTTGAAAATTGGATAAGACAAATTCAAAACCGCACGGAAGTTATTGTGAAAAAAGCGTAGTGTTTTGACAATACACCCATAAATTCGAATACTTTGTGAAAATACACAAAATTATCGAAAGTGGATGTTGACTTTTGAAAATGTGTATGATACAATTGAGACAGTAAAAGCGTTAAAATACACAAATTTATCGAAAGAGGTATTGTTATGATTGAGAGGAAGAAATATCTTGATAAACTTATCAGCAAAAAAGAAAATGGACTTGTTAAGGTCATCACGGGTATCCGTAGGTCTGGCAAATCCTATCTTCTTTTCAACATATACAAGAACTACCTTATTTCCATTGGCGTGTCCGAGGACCAAATAATTGAACTTGCTCTTGATGATGACGAGAACATAAGATACCGTAATCCGCTTGAACTCGGAGAGTACCTCCGTTCCCTTACAGCGGATAAGAGCAAGACCTATTACATCTTCCTTGACGAGATACAGAAAGTAGTCTCAATTCAGAATCCATATATCAAGGGTGTTGAAGATAAAATTGGATTTGTAGATGTTCTTCTTGGACTTATGAAGCACGATAACATAGATGTCTATGTAACAGGTAGCAACTCAAAAATGCTCTCTTCTGACATCCTTACCGAGTTTCGCGGCAGAGGCGACGAGATAAGAGTTAATCCTTTGTCTTTCAGCGAGTTCTACAATGCCTATGAGGGCGATAAAAGAGGAGCCTTACAGGAATACTACACCTATGGTGGATTGCCCCTTGTAATGAAAAAACAAGGGCATGAAGATAAAGCAAAATACCTTCAAACTCTTTTTGACAAAATCTATTTAAGCGACATTATGGAGAGAAACAAGATACTCCATGAAAAGTCGGTACTTGATGACATATTGAACATTGTTTCCTCTTCTATCGGTTCTCTCACCAATGCAGGAAAGATTGCAAAAACATTCAAGAGCAACTGTCAAATCAATATTGATAATGCGACAGTTGGAAGATACCTTGATTTGTTTATAGATGCCTTTATGCTCTATAAGGCAGACAGATATGATGTCAAGGGCAGAAAGTATATCGGTTCTCCTCTGAAGTATTATTTCAGCGATGTCGGACTTCGTAATGCAAGATTGCAGTTCAGACAAATGAAAGAGAATCACATTATGGAAAACATTATCTACAATGAACTGATTTGCAGAGAATTTAATGTTGATGTTGGTGTGGTTGAATACTTCTACCGTGGGGATGACGGCAAGAGTAAAAGAGCAAATCTTGAAATTGATTTTATTGCCAATAAAGGCAGTCAGAAATACTATATTCAGTCAGCACTTACAATAGCAGATGAAGGAAAAAAAGAGCAGGAAATTCGTTCTCTTAATAGTGTTGGTGATTCGTTTAAGAAGATCGTAGTTGTCAAGGACAATATCATTCCTTGGTATGATGAAAACGGCATCTATTACATTGGCATTGAAAAGTTTTTGCTTGATGAAAATGTGATGAACGGTTAATTTGATGGAACGGGAATAATTAATCCCGTTCCCACCATTTTCCTTACATAAAAATTCCTTGATTGTTAACAATATATTTGTAAAATCAAATGTAGGGTTCAGCGATTTCCGACGAACCGAAAATAAAGGAGTTTTAATGTAATGAAAGCAACAGGAATTGTTCGTAGAATCGACGACTTAGGACGCGTAGTAATTCCAAAAGAAATCCGCAGAACAATGAGAATCCGCGAAGGAGACCCGCTTGAAATATATACAGACAGAGAGGGAGGAGTTATATTCAAGAAATATTCTCCCGTAAACGAACTTGGAGATTTCGCATCAAGTTATGCCGAAACACTATACAAAACATCGGGATATCCCGTTTGCATAACAGACAAGGATTCCATCATAGCAACAGCAGGGGTAGCAAAAAGAGAACTTTATGACAAACCGGTGAGCGAAGAAATGGAAAAAGCCATGGAAGAAAAGACAGCATTCATATGCACTGAAAACAAGACAGTTCCCGTGACAGACCACTATGAAAAGTACACTGCCGGTGTTATTTCGCCAATTATATCCGAGGGAGATGTTTTGGGCAATGTGGTTGTTATGCGTTCCGACGATAAGGACAAAATGACCGATGTTGAACTGAAACTTGCCAGTGCCGCATCAATGTTTCTTGCAAAGCAAATGGAAATATAAATTAAAAATCACAAGTGAGATGCGTATCACTTGTGATTTTTGTTTAATACGGATTTTCTTTCAATCAGTTTCGGGGTGAATACTTTTTCTTTTATCATATTTTCATCTATAATGCACTTTGCTGCAAATTCTCCAATTTTCCCTTTTGCGTGTTCAACGGATGTTATGCAGTATATCTGTGACACAGGTGTGTCATCCACCGTTATGAGTGAGATATCTTCGGGAATTTTGAGGTTAAGGGAGTTTAAGGCATCAATCACGTTTATTGCCATAAAGTCGCTGTAGCAGAATATTCCCGTTGCACCGTCTTTGGTGGCTTTTTCAATTTCATCTCTCAGATTTGCGTCAAAATAGTTGATTTCCGTCACCTTGCCAAATGTTTCATAAAAAGGTTTCATACGCATATCGGACAGTATGTTGTTTTCATAGTACACCAGAGCAATATGACTGTGTCCCATAGCCTTGAAATGTTCTGCGGCAAGGGAACCCATCATTTCTTCATCCATTATAACCCGGGAAATACCGTCAATGTCATAGCAGGTATCAATCTGTATGCAGGGAATATTCTTTTCCGAAAGTTTAGCAAAAGCATACTCCACAGCGTTTCTGTCGTAGTCCTTTTCAGGACTTGCCAGAAGTATTATACCGTCGGAGCCTCGAGAAGCAATTTCATTTAGAAGTCTGACAACTTCCGTATATTTATTCTTTGTATCTGCGGCAATAAATGATGCACCGCTTTTTTCAAGAACGTGGCTTATGGATTGCATATAGTAGGGGATAAAGTAGTAGTCCGACATATCCAGAAGCACATCTATCTTCTTTGGTACCGGAAGTTTCTTGCAAAAACTACCCTTGCCGTGAAACCGTTCTGCAAGACCCTCGTTTACAAGAACTGTAACAGCCTGCCTTGCAGTAAGGCGGGACATACTGTACTTTTTGGCAAGTTCATTTTCGCTTGGAAGTTTTGAGCCGGGGGCAAAAGTTCCGCTCTTTATATCATTTTTTATAATATCTGCAAGTTGCCTGTACAAAGGAGTTTTGCTGTCCTTGAATTCCATACTTCACCTTCTTTCAAAATTATTATATATCTTTGTGCATATAAAATCAACTAAAAGAAAAATAGATTTTATTTTTCTTGTATTTTATATCAGATGATGGTATAATGCTATTAACCACACTTTTTTATTTTTATAACATTTAAAATTTAATAGTTTTTCAGTCTGAGGGGTACGCTATGTAAAAAGCGTACACTTTGTTTCGTCATACCCTCGGACTATATGTTTTAGATGTTATGAATAAAAAGTGTGTGGTTACCTTTTTTGAAGCAAAGTCACTGCGTTTTTTTGGTGCGTGGCTCTGCGAAGGGTCACGCACTTTTTTATTTGGGGTATGATGTATGACAGTAACTTTTTTGGACATAGTCAGATTGCCGAAGAAAAAATTCCGTTCATAGAGAATTCTTTGAGAAATTACATAGATGTACTTATATGCCAAGGGGCAGATGAGTTTTTGCTTGGAGGTTACGGAAAATTTGACTATATCTGTGCCAAAATACTTACCGAATTCAAAAACAAATATTCTGAAATAAATAGGGTATTGGTAATCCCATACCTAGACCGTAAATATGACGATAGACTGTATGATTCTTCGTGGTATCCTCCGCTTGAAACTGTACCGAAAAGATTTGCAATATCCAGACGGAATGAATACATGGTTAATAAGGCAGACACGGTGGTTTGTTATATTGACCACTTATGGGGAGGAGCAAGCAAAAGTGTTGAATATGCCAAAAGAAAGAATAAAAATATAATCCTTATATAGAACATCTTAGCGATGTTCTTTTTTGCTATTGACACAAAGAAATAAATGCTGTATAATATCTCACGAGTACAACTTGTATATACAAGTTAGCGGAAAGGTAACAGTATAATGATAAAGAACTTAAAATATGAACTTCTTGCACTGAGTTGCGCCCTTATGTGGGGGCTTCAGTTTCCTCTGGTTAGTTTCTCCAATACGGCACTTGACCCCGTGGCGATATTACTTCTGCGGTTTTCCATTGGTTCTGCAGTGCTTTTTGCAATAAACTACAACCGTCTTAAAGGCATAGATTTGAAAATGGTGCTTCACTGCACGGCATTGGGCATTATTGCGGCGGTTTACAATTATTTCATGGTAGAGGGCATTAAGTACACCACATCGGCAAATTCCAGTTTTATTACGTCGACCAATGTAATATTTGTTCCTATGTTTTGCTATCTCTTTTTCAGGGAAAAACCTACCAAAAATGTAATATACGGTCTTATATCCATAGTAATAGGTTTTCTTTTTATATCGGGTATGATTACAGTAAATTCCGCTTATCTATGGGGACATAACTTCAATTTGGCAAAGGCTTTTTCCTTTGGTATGAATCCCCTTAATTACGGCGATTTTCTCACCGTAATAGGAGCAGTTCTTACTGCACTGTTTTTTGTATATCTCAATCATCTTACCAAAACATACGATGAGGGAGCAGTAAGTTTCGTGCATATGTTTGCAGGCGCTGTTGCACTTTTTTTAGCATGGCTTATAGTGGGCAAACCCATAAGATTAAATACCGCACCCATACTTTTAAGTACCCTCTACTGCGGTGTTTTCTCGGGCGGTCTTGCATTTTTCTTTCTTGCAAAGGCAAGCGCAAAACTCTCGGCGGCAAAAGCGGCAATCCTTGGAGGTATGGAGCCCATATTTGCAGTTATATTTGCTACGTTTATTCCCAATGTAAACGGAGTAACAGAGCCAATAACGCTCACAGTTGTAATAGGCGGTGCCTTTATGATATACGGTGCAATAAAAAGTTCTTTTATAAAACAACCTCAATAATCAAACATCTTCGGTTTTGGTGTTAAGACTAAAAGAAAAAAGGGGGATGTAAATAAATTCGTAAAAAATTTATTTACATCCCCCTTGGGGATAGGAAAATAAGATGGAGAATAAGCGAACTGAACCGAAGCAAGCGTGCTTGCGAGGGTGACCCGAAGGCGTACAAAGGTACGTCGAGAGGTGAAGTTCGCTTAGAGTTTATAGGCTGAAAAACATGAGAAATCTGCAATTTTTGCAGATTTCTACATATTTTGAGTGTTTTTTTGCCATTTTGACATTATAGAAATTCAGTAATGGAGCCTATAAACGGTCTGCGCTTTATTTTACATCCCCATGTTTACATGTTTTCCATTAAACCGTCTATCACTGTTCCAATAGTTTTGAACATGCTGTTGGCACTGCATTTCATTTTTTTGTGCTGTTTGTCGTTTATGGGGTCTGCAAGCATTCCCACAGCGGCACCAAGTATTGCACCGCAGGCAAGACCACCCAAAAATCCTTTACCTGACATAGGTAACACCTCCTTATATCAGTATTGTGGTTTTTTCCTTGAATGAGTCACACACAAAATATCCCTGAGCATGCGAGCATACGGGACACACCACAGGTGCAGAGGGTCCTTCGTGGATATGACCGCAGTTTGAACATACCCAGATAGTATTTGTGTCGCATTTGTATAGTTTGCCGCTTTGCATAAGATTGAGTAACTCTTCAAATCTCTGTGCGTGGATTTTTTCTATTTCAGAAATCATTGTAAAAGCATTGGCAATTTCATTGAACCCCTCGCTTTTGGCAATGTCTGCAAAGTTCTTGTATGCCACATTGTATTCTTCGTATTCGTTATGAACGGCGGCTTTCAAAAGGTCTTCGGTTTTTGTGTACACATTCACAGGGTATGATGCGGATATCTCAAAGTTTGTGTCATTTACATCTTTCAGGAAATTGTAAAAGACCGTTGCATGAGCCTGCTCCTGTTTTGCTGTAAATTTGAAAATTCTTCCCACAACATAGTTACCCTCCGAATTGGCGGCACTTGTTGCCATGTTGTATCTGTTTCTTGCCATACTTTCTCCTGCAAATGCACGCATGAGATTTATTTTGGTTTCGCTGGTTTTAAAATCCATAAAAAAATCACCTCCGTTTAGAGTGTTTGCTTTGAGGAGGTGATTTATTCTTAATTTATTTCAAAATATTTTTTCAGTACTTTTTGTGCAATAGGAGCCGCAACTGTTCCGCCCGTGTTCTGATGGGGAAGATTTTCTGCTACAACACAAATTGCAATTTCGGGATTGTCATAGGGAGCAAAGCCCACAAAAAGGGCATGGGCGGTTTGCTTTTTTGTGTCAACCTCGGCAGTTCCGGTTTTTCCGCAAACCTCAATGCCGTCGATGTATGCTGCCGATCCCGTACCGCTTTCAACACACTTTTTCATAAGTTCTTTTAGTTTTTTTGCTGCTGAATAATCAACACAGTTTTTGAGGACCGATGGCTTGGTTTTAATTCCTGCAGGTCCTGAAATGGAATCCACAATGTAGGGTTTCATCATTACTCCGTCGTTGGCAACTGCAGATGCAATAAGTGCCAGATGCAGAGGAGTTGTTTTTACATTTCCCTGACCAAGACATAGGTTTGTTATGTCACCGTTTGAAGTTATTTCCTCCGGTAGTGCAGACGGCGCAACTCCCAGACGGTCCAGAGTGATTTCTTCCCCGAACATAAAGTTTTTTGCAGTTTCCAGTATTTTGTCTTTTCCCAGGTTTATTCCTGCTTCGGAAAAATAGATGTTGCTTGAATTTATGAAACCGCTTTCGAGATTTGTTTCGCCAAGGAATTTTCCCTTTCCCTCGCCGTAGTTTTTGACTTTGAAACTAAGTTCGCCCTTATCGTCAAACACAAAATCGTCTTCGCCATTTTCTATCATGGAAGCGGCAACAATGATTTTGAATGTTGACCCGGGTGGATACGCTTCAAGTGTAGAACGCCTCAAAAGGGCATTGTTGTTTGCTTCGTTGGCCTCTTTTATGCTTTTGTCAAGGTTTTCTTCCGTGGGGTCAAAAGAGGGGGTACTCACCATGGCAAGAACTTCGCCGGTTTGGGGGTTTATTGCAACAACGCACCCCTTGTAATCTCCCAGAGCCTCATATGCAGTTTTTTGCAGTTCGTGGTCTATTGTGAGCGTGATGTTGTACCCGTTTTTGTTTTTGTCTCCCGAAAAGAGAGATTTGATATCCTGCGCAAAGGTTACTGCGTCACCCAGAAGGGGGGTGGAGGATTTACCCGTAAGGTCGCTGTTGTAGTATTTTTCGATTTCGTTGGAACCGTGTGTTTCAGATTTGTAGCCGATTATGTGTGCATACAGTTCGCCGTAGGGGTATAGCCTTGTCTGAACCTGCCCCTCCCGGATACTTTCTGCAAGAACGGTTTTGTTTCTGTCAAATATAGTTCCTCTCAATACATACTTTTCTCTGTCGGAGGTGGGATCTACCGCAAAACTGTCGTGATGAGCAAGGTCAAAAGCCGTAATGTACACGATGAGCGAAAGAAACATGATTCCAAATACCGTGAGCAAACGTGCAATTTTGGTGTTGTTCATATCTTTCGGTACACCTTGCCTTTCATACGCAGGTCAATTCCGCCGCCAAAATCGTTTTTGATGCTTTGTACAAAATCATCTGCCAGTTCAGACTTAATGCTTATTGTCATCACAATGCTTTCGGCATATTCTTTGTTTTCGCAAACTGCGTTTTTTGTTTTTACAAGATACTCAAAAGACCCAAGCAGAGTGTAGGGGACATTCGCTTCGAAAAGTTCGCAACTTTCCATTGTCACTATCCCCGCTTCTTTTAGCCCCTCCTTGGCGGATTCGGTATATGCACGGACAAGACCGCCCGTTCCAAGAAGCGTTCCTCCGAAATACCTTGTAACAACACATACCACATCGGTTATGCCTTGCTTTTCGAGCATTTCAAGAATCGGAAGTCCCGCTGTTTTGGCAGGTTCGCCGTCATCGGTATATTTTTTTGTTCCGTTTTTTAAGATGTAGGCATACACGTTGTGTCTGGCACTGTAATGCTGTTTTTTGATTTTATCGATGAATTCTGTTGCCTCATTCTCACTTTCCACGTGACAGATGTTGGAAATGAAACGTGACTTTTTCTCCACAATTTCCGCTGTCGCTGTGTCTGCTACAGAAATATACAGTTCGTCCATAGGCATATTGTTTAACCTCTCGATAACCTTAACAACCAACACTTGAATTTTGGTTGTTAAAGTAGTAATAAAACAAAACAGCCGTCTTTGTGAAGACGGCTGAAATAGATTTTTGTCAGATGTATTTATGGATTGAATCCGGAAGTTCACTTGCATCTGCGCTTATGCAGATAGTGAATTTAACATTTGACTCTTCACTGATTTCTTCGAGTTTATTAACAAAATCTGCAAGTCCGTCCATATCGTTGGGAACAATTTTGAATAAACTGTCAACAAAAATGTGAGAAATATCATAATTTTGGGAAAGCATACCCATAATGAATGCCCTAAAGAGTCTGAAATTTTCGGTATCTGCATTGGAAACGTCCACAAGTCTTACTGCGTGTGTTACTTCCAGCATATGTCTGTTTGAGTTGCAAACGAATATAACATTACCGTTTTCTTCGCCTACAGCCTGAGCGATTGCATCAAGCATGGATTTGGTTTTACCGGAGCCTTTCTTTCCAACAACTAATTTTATCATACCAAATTCCCCCTTAAATGTATTGTAGTTAATAACATTATACAATACATTTTGGAATTCTTCAAGATAAAATTTAAAATTTGTGAAAAATTTCCATGTGTATTATGCGCCCTGTTCCTTGGCACAGGAATTTTTGGGCGATATACACACATTTTTGGTAAGAATGTCGATGTAGGAAAATGAAAGTTTTGTAGTTCTTTTCTTTCTTTCGTCGAACATAGACACCACAAAAATTTCGGGATATGCTTCGGTTAGAGTACATTCTTTGAGAAGTATTTTTTTTCTGCCTTGTTTGTATATAACAGAACAGTTGCAGGGTACTATATCTTTTATGACTTCTTTAATTTTGTCCAGACTTTTTGCCATTTTTGTCACCTCATATAAAGTTTTTCCAAAAATCCTTGTTTTTATGCTGTGAATATTTAAATTAAGTATGATAAGAATAAACCTGAAAACGAAAGGATTGGTAATATGAAAAATCTTTTTCTGTACAACAAACCCGATGGCGGAGAAAACTTTGAACTTGAAACATCCAAACCCAGCGAGGATTTTGTTCACATGGAAAATGTCAGCACAAATATAGATGAAAACAGAGAATATGTCAAAAAGTTTTTTCTTCTGCCAAAAAACGGCGACATAATATTCAGAAGTTTCGAAATCACTCTCTGCAATAAAAAAATCCGCTCTCTGCTTGTGGGGGCAGAGGGATTGGTGAATTCTTCTTTTGTCAATGACTTTCTCCTAAGGTCGCTCATGTCCGAAAACAACGATGTTTCTGCCGAATGTGTCAGGGAATGTATCGAAAAAAATCTGCTTCCGCAGGCACAGTTTACAACACAAAACAATATTGACAATGCTCTTTGGACAGTAAACATAGGAAACGCCGTTATTTTTGCCGATGGTATTGACACAGCCTTTGTGCTGGATGTAAAAACCTGGGAACACAGGAGTGTGTCAAATCCTGAAAACGAGGCTGTAATACAGGGTCCTCATGAGGGATTCAATGAGGTTTTGAGGTGTAATACCGCGCTTGTAAGAAAATCCCTCAATACACCGAATCTTATTATGGAAAACATTACCGTTGGCAAAACAACCAAAACTCCGGGAGCACTTGTGTATATCCGCAATGTCACAAATGACAGTCTGGTAGATGAAGTTCGCAGGAGGATATCACTTATTGATGCTGAGTATGTTATGTCCACTTTGGATGTGGAGCAGTACATTGAAGATGCCTCTTTTCTTCCGATTCCCCAGATGATTACTACAGAACGGCCCGACAGAGTTTGCAGAGCACTCACCGAGGGCAGGGTAGCACTTATTCTCAACGGAAGTTCTCATGTTTTGGTAATGCCCGCCACGTTTTTTGATCTGATTACCTCTGCCGAGGATGAATACCTGCGCTATCCGTATTCACTTCTCATACGGCTTTTAAGATACCTTGCTGTGTTTCTGGCTTTGCTTTTTCCTGCAATATTTGTATCTCTCCTCAATTACCATCCCGAACTTTTGCTCACAAACATGTTGATTACTGTTTCTTCATCGAGGGCATTGGTGCCTTTTGGCGCTTTTATGGAACTTGTACTTATGGAAATAAGTTTTGAACTTATAAAAGAAGCAGGAATACGTGTTCCGGGTCCCATAGGTTCCACTCTGGGTATTGTGGGCGGTCTTATCATAGGGCAGGCGGCGGTTGAGGCAAATCTGGTGAGCCCCATAATGATAATTATAGTTGCGGTGACGGGGATTGCTTCATTTACAATTCCGTCTTATTCGCTGTCGTTTTCGTTCAGATTTTCAAGGTTTCTGTACATTCTCGGTGCAGGTCTCTTCGGACTTTACGGAGTGGCAGCGGTCTTTTTTGTAAATACCCTTATGGCAATAGGAACAAAGTCATTTGGTGTACCTTTCATGTCACCTCTTTCTCCATCGGACGGTCACAGTATGTTAAGTCTTGTTTTTGGTGCTCCAATATGGATAAGAGGAACAAAAAGAGAGAGTTATCTTATGCCAAAAGATATGTATAAAAAAGCAAAAATGAGCAGGAAATGGAGGAAATAGCCATGGTGAAAACAAAATCTACGGGAGGATTGTATCTTATTGTCGTTATGATACTCTCAACCGTCACGCTGAATTCAATTTCGGGTTTTGTACGCGGGTCGGGAACCGCGGCTCCCATAAGCGCTGTACTTACAATGCTTATTGCTGTTTTTTGTGCTTTTGCAGCAGATACCGCATTTGGGGACAGAAGTTTTTCTTCTGTTATATACACGGTATTCGGGAAAAAAACAGGTTTCTTGCTTTTACTCTTCCTTTTTGTGCTTACTATCCTCAATGTATCTGTGAGGATGGACATGTTTTCAAGGGCAATATGCGGATATATCCTTAAACAAACTCCAAAAGTTGTTGTAATGGCTGTTATGACTGTTTGTGCGTTTTTTGTGTGCTTTTTCGGCGTAAAGGCTGTTTCAAGGTATGCCTACACTTTTTTCCTGGTTTTTATTATATTTGCCGCTATTATAATTTTCTCATCATCTTCCAAAGTGGATTTTGACAATTTGTATCCTCTTCTCGGAAAAGGGGATTTCGGAAACGTATTTTCTATGATGTATATTTTTTCGGATTTTATCTATCTTTTTGTCCTTGCGGACAAAAGAAAAAAGACAGCAACAAAGGCGGTTGTGCTGAGCGGTGTTGTAACTAATGTGCTTACCGGTTTTTACGTTCTGTGCGTTCCTTATCCCGTGTCGGAGGGGTATAATTACCCTCTCTACACTCTGGCATCGCTTTCAAATTCGTCTGTCATATTTCAGAGGCTGGACGGTCTTGTGTATATAATTTGGATGTTTGCCGGCTTCATTTCCGTAGGTGCATTGTCTCTTGCGGCATCCTGCCTGTTTGCTGATACATTCGCATTAAAAGACCGAAAGGCAGTAAGTGCACCGCTGACTCTTGCAATTTTTTTGCTTGCGGTGACAGGTCTTTGCCCCCAGGGGACAATATTTACCGCAATGTCCTGGACAAGTTTTGTAATTTTGCCTGCTGTTTCCGTAATATACAGGATTGTGAGGAAAAGAAAAAATGCGTAGGATTTTTATTTTTATTATGCTTGTATTCATAAACGTGAATTTCACCTCCTGCTATGACAACAGAGAAACCGACACTCTTGCTACGGTTATGGCTGTGGGAATAGATAAAAAAGACAGTTCGGATATCAAGACATACACCTTTGCAGTAGCAGACACGGGCGGTCTCTCCGAGGGAAAAAAAGGGGACAGTGCTTCGCTTGTGTGTTTCAGTGCAAACGGAAAAAACATAGAGACTGCAGTGAGGGATATGGACAAAAGGATAAGTAAAAAATTGAGTTTTTCACATTTGTCGTGCATATTTTTTTCGATAAATTCTGCAGGTGAGGGAATGAAGGATGAACTCGAATACTTTGAAAAGAAAGTTGCCGTAAGACCGCAGATTATGATTGCCGTCACAGAGATTGATGCAGGGGAATATCTTAAAAACTTAAATCCCGTGTTGGAAGTAAATCCTGAAAAATATTTCAGAAGTGTGTTTGAAAAAGGTGAGACTTATGTCCCCACTATGACAATATCGGATTTTACCAATTCATACCATACCGATAGTTTTGCTTTTACCCCTGTAATATCTGTTTCGGACGGAGAAAAATTCACGGAAGAAAACACTTCGGTTGACCGTGTTGCGGTAATCTTCAGAGGGAAAATGAAGATGTCAACGGACGACGTATGGCTTCCGGGACTTCTTAACAGCACCAAAGAAGTGTCCTGGAAAAATAAGGTTGTAAGAAATGTGAAAAAGCCTCGCACAGACGTAATAATACGGGACGGGAAGCCATTTGTGAAAATCAAACTTACTGTAAAAAGCGAAGACGGAGCGGACACAACCTTGCTTTCAAAGGATACAGAGGAAAAACTTTTTAACTATGCACAAAACGGCTGTGACATTATGGGGGTAACAAAACTTTTAAAAAAGGAGTTCAGGCTGATTAAAGAATATAACAGGTATGCAGAAAAAGATTTTTTGAAAGAAACACAATTCAGTGTGTCTGCAGTCAATGCAGGAGGAGAGTAATATGTTCAAGTTTGTTATTTTGCTTATGAGTATCTGGATTTTGATATACACGGCAAGTTACGGCTTGTGGGAGTATAGAAACAAAAATAATCTTGCCGCAGTGGGAGTGGGTTTGCTCGCGCTTTTTACTGCTGTACTGCTTATTTCGGTGCTTGCATTTTAATATGTTTACTTTTACCAAAACCTGTGGTACAATGTATGTTAAAAGAGGTGATAGAGTTGACCATTCAGCAATGCAGATATATACTTGAAATAGTAAAACAAGGTTCTTTCAACGAAGCGGCAAAGTCAATGTTTGTTGCTCAGACAAGCATATCGGGTGCTGTCAAATCTGTTGAGGACGAACTGGGAATAAAACTGTTTGAACGCTCCAATAAAGGAGTTTTTCTTACTGATGACGGTGCGGAATTTGTAAGGTATGCAAAACAACTTGTGTCCCACGCGGATTTTATAACAGAAAGATACTCCGAGCCTGATGAGCCCGACAAAATTTCCATATCATCCCAGCATTATGATTTTGTTGCAGAGGTTTTCGGCAATTTTCTCTCAGAAAACGGGAGCGAAAAGTTCGATTTCTGCATACGCGAGGTTGAAACCCTGAATGTAATAGACGATGTTGAAAAGTCCTTTTCCGATGTTGGTATAATCGCTATAAAAGATACGGATATGTCCGTAATGGAGAGACTTCTGGATGGCAAGAGATTAATGTTTCATTCTCTTTTCAAAACCCCTTTTCATGTTTATATAGGCAAAAATCATCCGCTTGCATCAAAAAGCAAGATTGCATTTTCCGAACTCAAAGGTTTTCCGTATATAACATATGAGCAGGGCGGACACAATTCTCCCATGTTCACCGAAGAATTTTCCGACAGGATAAACTGTGACAAAAATGTAAGGATAACCGACAGGGCAACCCTTATGAATATGCTTTTTATAACCGAGTGCTATACAATCGGAACGGGAACAATGAATTACTCGAAATTAAGCGGAGGAAACATACTTTCCGTTCCTCTGGACACATCGGGTGAGTACATAATAGGATATATTGTCCGCAAGGACAAAAAAATTAATGCCCTTGCTCAGAAGTTTGTTCGGGCATTGGCAGAATTTTTTGACAGGTTTTAACATTTCAAAAATATTTCAAATTAGCAAAAATGTATTGTATCTTTTGTTTTTTTGTAGTATAATGTACGGGTATTTAAAAAGTGAGGATTCAGCAATGATAAATGTTGCAATAGATGGTCCTGCAGGTGCAGGCAAAAGCACAATTGCAAAAAAAATCGCAAACGATATGGGCTGTATGTACATAGACACAGGTGCTATGTACAGAACTCTTGCATACAAAGCGATAACTTCGGACGTGGATATATCCGATGTCGAAAGCGTAATCAGAATGTTGGATAACACAAAACTGGATATTGTTTATAAGGACGGTATGCAGTGTATGATTGCCGACGGAAAGGATGTTACGGCATTTATAAGAACTCCCGATGTTTCAAAGGGTGCTTCGGACATATCTGCCATACCGTATGTAAGGTCGTGGCTTCTGGATACCCAGCGAAATCTTGCAAAAAACAACAACTGCATTATGGACGGCAGAGATATCGGCACGGTTGTACTTCCTTTTGCCAATGTAAAAATATTTCTCACGGCTTCTTCGGAGGCGAGGGCAAAACGAAGATATATTGAACTTGTGGAAAAAGGGCAGAATGTAGAGTTTTCCGATGTGTTAAAGGATATGGAAGCAAGGGACAGAAACGATTCCACACGTGCCTGCGCTCCGCTAAAGCAGGCGGAGGATGCTGTGTATGTAGACACAAGCGACCTCAGTTTTTCCGAGTCCGTGGACAAAATAAAGGCTATTATTGCAGACAAGGTTGGAGTTTTTTGATGGGTGCAGTTGCAAAGTTTGTAAAGAGTATAGTAAAATGTATATTCCGCATACACCTCTGCGGGGAGGAAAATGTACCCTCGGATGGTGCTTGTGTTATGTGTATCAATCACATCAGTATGTTTGACCCCATAGTGACATCCTGCGTTATAAAAAGACCAATCAGATTTATCGGAAAACAGGAACTTTTCAAAATACCTGTTCTGGGATGGTACTTAAAGAGTATAAAGGTTATTCCCATAAAACGCGGAACTGCAGACATAAACGCTGTCAAGGCTTCTTTAAAAGCACTCAAAGACGGCGAGGTTCTGGGAATTTTTCCTACAGGAACAAGGGAAAGAAAAAACCCCAATGCCAAACCCAAAGCCGGAGCAGCAATGATTGCAATGAAAGCGAATGTCCCCATAATTCCCGTACATATCAAAGCAGATTACAAGCCTTTTTCAAAGGCTGTTGTAACAGTGGGCAAGCCTGTGGATGTTTCTTCTTTTGAGGGCAGAAAACTGTCTCAGGAAGAGTTTGCCGAAGTTGCAGATTTAATATATAAAAATATCAAAGCGTTAGGTGATGACAAGTGATTATTCTTGCAAAAAGCGCAGGATTTTGCTTTGGTGTCAAAAATGCTGTGGACGGACTCCAAGAGGCGGCGGGCAAAAGAAAAGTTGCCACTTTGGGTCACATAATCCACAACGGCGACGTTGTAAAACATTTTGAAAACATGGGTGTGTTTTCATATGATGATATAAACGATGTTCCCCAAGGTACCGATGTAGCCATCCGCGCTCACGGTGTGTCCGAATCTGTAATGCAGGAACTTAAGGGCAGGGGAATTTCATACATAGACCTTACGTGTCCTTTTGTAAAGAAGATCCACAATATTGTGGCAGATAATTTCAGACAGGGAAACACCATCGTCATAGTTGGAAACAAGAGCCATCCCGAAGTTGCGGGGATTAACGGTTGGTGTGACAACAAGGCGGTAATTGCTCTTTCAACGGAAGAACTTAGGGGAAAAATCAATCCCGAAATGAGTATCTGTGTGGTAAGCCAGACAACCATGGATAGGGACACTTTTGAAAAAATTGTAAATTATTTAAAAAACAGTTGCAAAAGTGTGCAGGTTTTTGATACAATATGTAATGCAACCAGTACCAGACAGAACGAGGCGGGCAAGATTGCTTCGCAGGTTGATATGATGATAGTAATCGGCGGAAAGAACAGTTCAAACACATCCAAACTCACCGCCATATGCAAAAAGTATTGCAAAAATACTTACCAAATCGAAAATTTTGAGGAATTTCCTCAAGATATAAATATACCAAAGAAAATTGGTATAACGGCAGGTGCCTCAACGCCTGCTGCAATCATTAAGGAGGTAGTAGAAAAAATGGAAGAAATGTTGAAAAACAGCGGCGAAAACTTTGCTGCAGAATTTGAGGAGTATGAAAAATCTCTTATCACTTTAAATACAAGGGATATAGTGAAGGGAACGGTTATGAGCGTTTCTGAAGCCGGAATCAGTGTGAATCTGGGCTATAAATCAGACGGTTTTGTTCCCGCATCTGAAGTGAGCGATGATCCTTCAGCAGACATCAAAACACTCGTTAAGGAAGGCGACGAAATTGAGGCTTTCGTTGTTAGAGTTAACGATGTTGACGGTGAAGTTACCCTCTCTATGAAGAAGATTCTTGCTATGAAGGGTATCAAAGAAGTTGAGGAAGCATTTGAAACAAAGGCAGTTCTTGAAGGTAAAGTATCACAGGTTGTAAACGGCGGTGTTATCGTTGTTTGCAAGGGCGTAAGAGTATTTGTTCCCGCTTCTCAGGCAAGCGACAGATATCTTGCAGATCTTGAACAACTTGTCGGCACAACAGCATCCTTAAGAATTATCGATATTAAGAGAATTCGCAACAGAACAAAGATTGTAGGTTCCATAAAGAGCGTTCTTTCCGAGCAGAAGGCTGCTCTTGCAGAAAAATTCTGGGAAGACGTGGAAGTTGGAAAGAGATACAACGGTGTTGTTAAGTCCCTCACAAAATTCGGTGCTTTCGCAGACATCGGCGGTGTAGATGGCCTTATCCACATTTCTGAACTTTCCTGGGCAAAAATCAAACATCCTTCCGAAGTTGTTAAAGAAGGCGATGTTGTTGATGTGTATGTAATCAGTTTTGACAAAGAAACCGGCAAGATTTCTCTCGGTTTCAAGAATGCTGATGATAACCCATGGAAGAAAGCCGAAGAACTTAAGGTTGATGATGTTATCGACTGTAAGATAGTAAGAATTGTACCCTTTGGTGCTTTTGCAGAAATTTTCCCCGGTGTAGACGGACTTATCCACATTTCTCAGGTTGCTGATAAGAGAATCGGAAAAGTTGAAGATGAACTTATGGTAGGTCAGCATGTTCAGGCTAAAGTTGTTGAACTCGACCTTGAAAACAAGAAGATCGGTCTGAGCATAAGAGCACTTATTGCAAAAGAAGAGCCTGAAGCAGAAGAAGTACAGGAAGCCGCTGCAGAAGCAGCAGAAGAAATTCCCGCAGCAGAAGAAGATGCCAAAGCAGTTGAAGAAGTTGCTGAAGCAGTTGAAGAAATCGCTGCCGAGGAATAATATCATTAAAACTAAAAGGGGCACTTGTGTGTCCCTTTTTTGAGTATAGTGGGAAAGGTGCTGTAATATGAAAAAATACCTTGTTTTAGTGTGTCTTGTTTGCATCTTAGCACTGCAAATAAGCGTATTGGCAGATACAAGTTCAAAACCTGCCGATATGCTTAAAGGCAAACAGGATTATATAGTTTTAGGCTCCATAAAGGATATAGAAAACGATGTCATTACTCTGACGGTGGATCACGAATTGGGAAAAACATCCTCGGATTTGGTTGGCGAGGACATTCAGATATCCAGATTCTCCTATACCTACTGCGAAGAACACACTTCTTCCGATTTCAGAAATCCAAAGGTTTCCGACAATATCGTAGTTTCATTAAATTATGCGGACAATACATACAGTATGGCAAATTGTGCATACAAAGTCGATTCCAACGAATACGCGACTTGCAAAATTGTTGTTCTGGACAGTGTCTATGGTCAGAACTGCATAAAGGAACTGCTTATTGCCACCTGCTTTATACGTTCGAATGCAATGGTGAATGAATTTGATTTTGACAGCGAGGGCAGAATATACGCTGTGTATCCCCAGACAGAACAGCAGTGTGTGAGTGTTGTAGACGAAAACGGTGAAGAGGTTATTACCGATGAGGATGCGGACGGTACGCTTCCTATGACACCGGATTTAACACAAAAAAATACCGCTGTGAAAACTGATAACCGCAACACATATTCAATCATAATACTTGTTGCAGGAAGTGTTTTCGGTGCCGCAATAGCATACATTATAAACAAGAAGAACAGCAGATAAAAAACGTCCCAAAGTTTTAACTTTGGGACGTTCAGATTGTCGAAAAAGTCCAGAAAAGTCTGGGCTTTTTTTTGAAGTCTTCTTTTTTTAGTTTTACACTATTTTGAATTTTTTGATTTACTTACAATCATATATATGCCGATATGTAAAACACCTATGATAAGAGTAACAGCGCTGCTTACAAGTACAGGTATTGTGAGAGCACCGGAAACGAGGGAAACTACTTCGGCTATAAGCGGTTCTTCGGCTCCGATAATTGCGGGTATAAGGTTTTTAAGCAGAGCAACAAGACCAAACATAACCGCAAGTGCAACAAAAGTATATCCCGACCAGAGCAGGGAAGAACTGTGATATTTTCTTGATTTAAACAGCAGGAAAACAAAGAGTGCAGTCAATATAAACAATATAATTAACGCCACGACAGATACATATATTCTAGCAAGTTCAAAAGTTGAATTGGTGCGAATGTTGCCCGAAAGTATTCCGATTTCACTTTCTTTTTCGGCTTCACCATATTCATAAGCATTGTCAAAGTCTTTTTGGGTAAGTTTCTTTCCGAGAACTTCTTCTATATCGTCCCGGTTATCTTCCATAAGTTTCACAAGGTCTTTGCCGCGTATCCCTCTCGGCGCTTCTCCGCCGAGAAGATAGCCCGTGTATTCACTTACAATGTCGTTTATGTATTCTTTTACATATGGTCTGTTAAAGAGTTTGTTTGCCTCCCTGCTGGTCATGGAGTCATCAAGTTTTCCAAGGTTTGCATCTTTTATAAAATCGCCTGCATCTACGTTTTCCATTACTCTCTCAACATTCTTTTTGCTGATTGTTGTCCTCACAGTAAAGACTGTCAAAGCAACAAAAGAGAAAAAGAAAATCATAATCACACAAAGTATGGAAAGAAAAGTTTTTAGAAACGTATTTTTTTTCTTTCGTCTTGTCGCTTCAGTTGTGTTTTGATTGGTTGAGGTTTGAAGTTGAACTGTACTTTCTGCTGTGTTTTGGCTTGTTTCCTGGGTGCCTGCAACGTTGATTTGTGCCTCGCACTTGGTTGCCAGCGGTGCACCGCATACACCGCAGAAATTCATACCCTCGGACATTTGAGAGCCGCATTTATTACAAAACATTGTTATACCTCCAAAAAATCGATGTGTTTTATGGTCTGTGAAAACATTAATATGATCCGCTTGCTGCATTTTTGTCACATATCAGGATGCTTTCGATAATACCGGTATCTTCATTTGCGGTATACTGTATATAAATCATGTTGTTTTTGTTCTTTTTAAGTTCAGCAGTCAAAGGGCTTCCGTCGGCTAAAAGGGTCTCACTTGTAAGAGTTTTGGCATCAATATCGATGCGTACCTCTTCTTCGTTTATAAATCGAACAGCAAGCACATTCATCTGTTCTTCGGGACATTTAAATGTGTTTTTAACATCTGACAGGCTTGAACCAACCCTTATTCCCCTGTATGTGGTTATTTTGCTGTCTACAATGTTTATGACACGAACCTCATTTTTTTCGTTGATTCGGACATAATTCTTTTTATTTAAACCCAATTCAGACATTTCATAAAACTTAACACTTTTGGGGACCGGTTCAAATCCTTTTTCTTCAAATTCATCTGCGTAATCATAATATGAAAGTATGGTATTATCAACGCAAATTTCTGTTGGTAATTCAACTTCCTTTTCTCTCGAGGATTCATCTTGAATTTCCGAGGAAGATTTAGAACAACCGCACAGCACAAGCAAAGTTATAAGCAAGATTATGAACGTTTTTTTCATGGGTTAAAATCTCCTTTTTGTAAAAATATGTTACAATTACAATGTATCAAAAACCATTTTCTTTTTCAATGATTTTGAAAAATTTGTATTGTAAATGCAATAAACTAAAAACCCCATCCGATTTGCAACGGACGGGATTGGAGCTAGTGAAGGGACTTGAACCCTCGGCCTATTGATTACGAATCAATTGCGCTACCAACTGCGCCACACTAGCAGATACTATGTAATTATACAGTATAAACACTTTTAAGTCAAGACTTCGACCGAAAATTCACCATTTGAGGCATCTTTGGCGCTACCTTTACAATTATATCACAAATTGTCGTATTGATTGACAATTTGTTTGAAAAGGTAGTAAAATTATAAAAAATACATATTATCGGAGGTACAAATGAAAAAACTTATTTCTTTTATGTTGGTGCTTTCAATTTTCGCTTTTGCCGGTTGCAGTAAAAAACAACCGGAAAAAACAACTCAGACTGCAAATTCTCAAACCGCCGGTTCGGAGGTTGCACAGGAGAAAAATGAATTTCTTGAACTCATGGAAAAAGACACCCGTCCTCTGGCTATAATGATAGATAATGACGGACCTTCCTCCAGACCCCAGATAGGCCTTGAAGAAGCCTATATGGTCTATGAGGTCATAGTAGAAGGCGGTGCCAGCAGAATGATGGCAATTTTCAAAGACCCATCCGCCATCGGCAAAGTTGGTCCTGTCCGTTCATCAAGGCACTATTTCCTTGACTATGCTCTGGAACACGACGCAATATACTGTCATGCAGGGTGGAGCCCCAAGGCGGCACAGGATATTTCATCACTCGGCGTGAACAACGTAAACGGAATTCAGGGCAGTGACGGTACAAACTTCTACCGTGACTATACATACGATAAAACCTGGCATAACCTCTACACCGATGTTAATAAAGTGTATTCATATGCCAAGGATACAAAAGGATACAAAACCACAACAAATTCAAAACACACTTCCTACAACAACCAGGATACAGACCTTTCCAAAGATGCCGACGATGCCTTGGAAGTAGTTTTGCCATATTCCACTATGTACAAGGTTGTGTATAAGTACAATGCAGATGCAAAGAACTACACACGTTACATAGGTCAGAGTGAACATATGTCCCAGAGCGGAAGCGCACTTACAGCAAAGAATATCATAATCTGTCCTGTCCGTAACTACGATTTGCAGGATGGTGAAAACAAGGGACGTCAGGATGTTGAAACCGTTGGAAGCGGAACAGGATACTATGTTACAAACGGCAAGGCTGTGGAGATTACCTGGTCCAAATCATCCAGAACAGGCAAGACAGAATACAAACTTTCAGATGGAAGCGAACTTGTCTTAAACCCCGGCAATACCTATGTACAGATTGTACCTTTGACATCAGAAATTACAATAGGTTAAAAATTGAATAAAATACCAAATTTGTTGATATAATAGTAATGAAAAGCCTGCTTTTGAATTCCAATTCGACCGGAACCCATTTTTGGAGGAAAAGGAATTTGAAAAGGAGGTTTTTATTTGACAAATAATAGCAAAAATGGTATGCTGATAATGGCATTTTTTTGATACCATCAAT
>JAZNJU010000123.1:0-21152 GCA_045578205.1 Clostridia bacterium
TGCTAATATCGGAATATGTTTTTTGTTGGTTTTTTCCCACACTACTTCGTCAAAATGCTCGTAAATACCTCGTATGTACTTGCGCTTTTTCCTTGTATTGAGCGAAAAAACCCAACAAAAAATTCGAAGAACCCCCAAAACAAAAAATCAGAATTTCCCAAGGCGGAAGGACGAAGAAATACGAGGTATTTCGAGTCCGACAACAAAGGGAAAAATGATTTTTCGCTTTGGGGGCATATTCTGTTATTAACACAACTGCTTTCGCCTTCGGGTACCCCAAATCAAGGCATAAAGCCTTGATTTGGCTCAGTTTGCTCATTCTGACTCTTTTTTTCCTATTCCCAAGGGTTTGTAAAAAAACCGTTCGAATTTTTTTACAAACCCTATATCTTTAGGTTAGCCTTAATTAAAATTTATAATCTATTCCGCTTTGCTTCATGATTGCATTTGCCGTATGACGGGATTTGATTTTTGAATCCACTGTAATGTGGTATCCGGTTATGGGACTAAACCATATATCATGATCCCCTTTCCCATGACGGACAAAAGAACAATTGTTCCGGCGAAGTATTTCTCTCACTTTCTTTTCAAATTCTGCCATGGTTACAGTGCTATCCTTTCCTGCCTTTTTGATACGAATGTGAGGTATGGCAACGGCGATGTGCTTTTATTTAACTGAAGAAGTTCGGGAACTGCAAAACGTACACGTTCCAAAAGGGCATCGAAAGAACCGGATTCCAAAACAAGTCCGGGAACATCATCACTTTGGGCAATCCATACGCTTGCCTCATTGTCCCACGTTAAATTAATGATATATTCCATAGGTACACATCCTTTCTATATATGACCATTTATGTCCTTCACAAAAATGTTATCACACTTTTGATTGTTTTTCAATATTATTATGTTACATTTTATTTTTTATTCCCTCACTGCACCCACAATCCGTCTTGTAAAAGGTCTCACTAAGGATATAATAACAAGTTTTGCCCCTGCCATTATAAGAGATGAGGGCACTCTGGAAACAAAGGTTGCATAATACTTTCCGTCAAAATACAGTTCGGACAGGAAATATGTGCGCACAAAGAGGTTTACGCTTGTCTGGAGCACAACGCATAAAACCACCATAGCATAGAAAACAAGTCTTGTTTTTTCCTTTCCCTCAAAGAGCAGAAGTCCGAACAGAAAACCGTTTACAAACTCCAGAATAGTGAATACTGGAACATAGGCGCCCGTTGGGTTGACGAGGAAAGATATGACATCCGCCAGAGCCGCTACCGTTCCCGAAACAATGGGTCCGAATGCCGCGCCCGCAATGTAAACAGATATAAAACTTATGTTGAATTTGGCAAGATTTCCAATCCTGAGATACCCCGATACATAGGAAAGAATGAGTGTTATTGCAACAAGCATTGCAACCCTGCAAAGTTCTTTGACAGTCATTTTCCTTAATTTCAAAACATTTTTAAACATAAAAAAATCCCCTTTTCTTGAAAATTCAAAGCAGGGGCTGCTACAACAAAAACATATGTAACAGCGGATGAAGTATTGCACCGCACGGCAAAGCCGTTTCGTTCAAAGACTCTACTCCCATTCTTTGACACTTAACGCGCAATATCTGCTCTGTTTATAATTGGTATTTTATACCTTTTAATATTTATTGTCAATCTATTCTGTATATTTTCTTTGCATTTTCAAAAGTGATGCGTGCAACTTCTTCAAAGGTTATGCCCTTTATTTCGGCAACCTTTTTTGCCACCTCCGCCACATACACGGGACAGTTTCTTTTTCCTCTGTAGGGCACGGGTGCAAGATACGGACTGTCGGTCTCTATGAGAAGTCTGTCCATGGGGACATAGTCTATAACCTCAAGCGCCTCTCTGGCATTTTTGAAAGTTACGGGGCCTGCAAAAGATATGTAGTACCCCATGTTAAGAAGTGTTTTTGCACTTTCCCTGCTCCCCGAATAGCAATGTATTATGCCGTCGCCGTTTGAGTGGCCTTTTAGTATTTCGATGGTGTCCGCCATGGCATCACGGCTGTGGATTACAACAGGCATATTCACCTCTTTTGCAATTTCCAGTTGACGCGCAAACCACATTCTCTGGGTAGGTCTGTCGGAATTGTCGTAGTAGTAATCCAGACCGATTTCACCCAGAGCAACTACCTTTTCTTTTGAAAGGAGTTCTCGGATTTCGGGGATGTCCCCCTCGGTCATGTCCTTGGAATCGTGAGGATGCACTCCCACTGCGCTGTACACAAAGTCATACTTTTGTGAAAGTGCTGCCGCCTCTCTGGAACTTGGCATATCAAAACCTATCTCGCAATAGGCTCCCACTCCGTTTTCCTTAAGGGACATTATTAAACTGTGTCTGTCCTCACAAAATCTTTCGTCGTTTAAGTGAGCATGTGTATCAAAAAGCATATTTTCTCCCATCAATATCCAAACTGACCGTTCAGAGAATCGTCATCCGCTATCCATTCTTCAACATCTATAACTCTGAATTCATTCTCTGTAAGGCGTACAACAACTTTTGCTATGCCGGCGTTTATAATCATTCTCTTGCACATAGCACATGAGTTGGCATTGCCCACAAGTTCCTTTGTTACATAGTCTTTTCCCACAAGGTACATTGTGGCGCCCAGCATTTCTTTTCGAGAAGCGCTTATTATGGCGTTTGCCTCGCTGTGCACACTGCGGCAGAGTTCATATCGTTCGCCTCTGGGGATGTTGAGTTTTTCCCTCATACAAAAACCAAGGTCAAGGCAGTTTTTTCTGCCTCGGGGTGCGCCTGTGTACCCTGTAGACACAATTTCATCGTTATTGACGATAATTGCACCGTAGTTGCGTCTTAAACACGTGCCTCTTTCAAGAACGGTCTCGGCAATGTCAAGATAGTAGTTGTGTTTGTCTCTTCTTTTGTTTTCCATTATTTTATCCTCGCTTTTTAAATTCATCCGCAAGTCTCACAAGTTCCCTTGCGTTTTCCTCGGCCGCCTGAGTTATTTCGGCACCGCCGAGAGTTCTGGAAATTTCTTTTATTCTCTCATCGTTGTCAATGAGAGAAACCGTCGTTTTTGTTTTTTCGCCATCGGTATGCTTTTCTATGCGGTAATGGTTGTCCGCCATTGCAGCAATCTGAGGCAGATGGGTTATACATATAACCTGCGAACACCTTGATGTACGCCACAACTTCTCGCCTATGCTCTGTGCCGCGGCACCGCTTACCCCAGTGTCCACCTCGTCGAATATAAGAAGTTTTTCCCTGTCGCAGTCTGCCAGAACGCCCTTTATGGCGAGCATTATTCTGGAAAGTTCACCGCCCGAGGCAATCTCGGCAAGAGGTTTGAGCCCCTCGCCCGCATTGGTGCTTATGACAAATTCCACATCGTCCGAGCCGTTTGCCCTGCATGGAACTTTCTTGAAATCTGTTTCGAATCTGACACTTGGCATACAAAGTTCCGTGAGCGAAAGAGCAATTGATTTTGAAAGTTTCTTTGCGTATTCTTTTCTTGTTTGCGTAAGTTTGTCCCCAACGAATTCTCTCTCTTTTTCCAGTTTGGAAAGACGTTTGTTTAGTTCTTCCAGCCTTTCCGCACTGTGGGTTATGCCATCTAATTCTGCCTGCATTGCATCCTTTTTGTCCAGAACGGACTGTATGTCCGAGCCGTATTTTCGCTTCAAGGTGTCTATTTCTTCAAGTCTTTCCTCAAGTTTGTCAATCTCTTCTGTTGCAGTTTCAATTCTTGCAGAGTAATCTTTCAAAAACCTGGAATTCACAGATATGATATCCCCTGCTTCATTTAAGGCTTCATATGCTTCGCAAAGGCTTTTGTCCAGATTTGCTATTGGTTCTATCGCCTTTATGGCAGTGTAGAGCATATCGTATGCACTCTCCCTCAAGCCGTCATCACCGCCGTAAAGAGCGCTGTATGCCTTGGTGGCGGAAGATGCAATTTTGTAGGAATTTTTGAGAACATTTCTGCGCTCTTCCAGTTGCTCGTCTTCTCCCACGGTAAGGGATGCGGCCTCTATTTCTTCAATCTGATACAAAAGCAGTTCCGCTCTTCTTTGCGTTTCCCTTTCGTCCGTATCTATTGCATCAATCTCTTTTTTGGCTTCCGTGTACTCTTTGTGCAATGCAAAGTACTCATCCTTGATTTTTGCAATTTCCTCTCCGCCGTAACTGTCCAGAAATCCTATGTGGGTTTTCTTTGATATGAGGTTTGTATTGTCGTGCTGACCGTGTATGTCTATGAGTTTTTCTCCAAGGGATTTCAGTATTGCAAGCGTCACGGGAGATGAGTCTATTCTGCAGGTGCTCTTTCCCTCGGCATTTATGATTCGCGAAATCATAACTTCCCCCTCGGGAACATAACCCAGAACCTCATCCAACTCCGAGCAGATATCTTCGTCTATGTCGAAAACACCCACAACGCGTGCCTCGCTTTCACCGCTTCGGACGATGTTCTTCGGTGCTCTTTCCCCTTTCAAAAGATTTATGGCGTCGATAATTATGGACTTACCTGCACCCGTTTCACCCGTTAAGATACTGAAACCGCAGGAAAAATCTATATTCACATTTTCTATAACTGCAATGTTTTTTATAGACAAGGATTTTAGCATAATATCCTATCCCCTAATTAATGTATTTTTTGAGTTTTGCGGAAAGCATCTTCGCATCTCTTTCCGTTCTCACAACAATCATAATTGTATCATCTCCTGCAATGGAGCCCACTATATCGTCGTTTATGACGGATTCCAGAGCAAATGCAACAGCCTGCGCCGCCCCTGTCATGGTTTTGAGTACAACAATATTCATGGCATAGTCCACATTTGCAAGACATTCACCCAGAATTTTGCGCAGTTTTCCGCCCACATCGGAGTCGGTATCTTTGGACACGGTGTACTTGTATGTACCGTCGCCAAGAAGCACCTTTATTATGCGAAGTTCCTGCAAATCTCTGGAAGTGGTTGCCTGGGTAACATCAAAGCCTGCATCTGTAAGCAGGTTTGTAAGTTCTGTCTGGGTGGAAACCACTCTTTCAGATATGAGTTCGAGTATTTTTCTGTGTCTTTCGAATTTAGTCATATTTCAATTCCTTGCTTTCCCGTTATATTTTTGAGGCTTAATACATCATAAAGGCTTCTGTCGTGCACCTTTATGAGTTTTGCTTTATGACTGCTTGCCTTTACTGTAACAATATCCCTGCATTCCAGTTCAAACCCCGCCTGACCGTCGGTTGTGAGCATGGAACTTTTGGAAAAATTGTCTTTAAGACACACTTTGATTGTTTTTTCCCCCGGCACAACAATGGACGAAGAAAAATTGGTGTGAGGGCAAATGGGAGTTATGATTCCTGCAAAAAGTCCCGTGTCTAAAATGGGGCCTCCCGCACTCAAATTGTAACCCGTACTGCCCGTGGGCGTGCAGATGATGAGGCCGTCTCCGTCGTAACTGGCAACGTGGCTTTCATCCACATACACATTGGTGGATATCATTCTTCTGAATGAAGAACGCGAAACCACAAAGTCATTTAATGCAGTGTTTTCGTAGATTTTCTTGCCGTCTCTTTCCACAAATGCTTCCAGCATAAACCTCTCTTCAACGCTGTATTTACCGTTTTTGAGGCAGTCCAGAGCAAATTCCGCTTCGGTCTTTTCCACCTCCGCAAGAAATCCCAGTGTTCCTAAGTTTATCCCAAGCACGGGAACGCCTGCCTTTGCAGAATCGGAAGCGCAAGTGAGGATTGTTCCGTCGCCCCCAAGGACTATGAGAACGTCGGAGGATTCAATTACTTTTGTGTAATCCTCTGCCTTTGTTGCAACCTTCACCGAAAAAGCATCTCCTAACAGTTCTTTGATACGGTTGGTGTACGAAAGCAAAGGGTCTTTGTCGATATTTGTAATAATTGCTATGTTCTTCATATGTATTTCACCTGCATAAAAATTCATTATACATAATAATTATACTCTCTGCCTCTATAAAAAGCAAGGGGAATTCAAGTTAAAATGAATTCCCCTTTAAATAATTATTATTTTGCTATGAATCTGCATTCAAGTTTTTCCACAATCTTTTTGATTCTGAAAAGTTTGAAAACGGCCTCACGCACAAGGTCAATCACGGTACACACCAGATATATGCCAAGCGCTGTACCCAAAACGCAAAGCACCATATGTACTGCAGAAGCGGAAGCATATGCCTGAAATCTCACATTCATATAATGCCACCATACAAGGTGATGCGTGTGTATCAGATAAACACTGAAAGCCGCCGGAGATGCAACGGCAATAACCTTCGTAACAAAAGACGGTATCTTTATTTTTTCAAAAAGTGCAAGCAGGAACACTGCCGAGGCAACAATCGTGGGTGAGGTGTATTTTATGAGAATATCGGGGTTGGTGATGAAAGTTATTACACCTTTTTCGGTCATGTATTTCACAAACCAACTTGCAAAAACCATAGCCGCATATCCTATGGCGGCGGCAAGAATGTTTATTTTCTTCAAAGAGTCGTACTTTTTGATGTAGGCTCCGATTATATACAGAATTATAAGCCACAGTGCGGTGTACCCTTCACCCGTTGCAAAAACGTCTGCAAAAACTGTGGGCAAAACCGAGAAGACAATCAGCATCGAAACGACAAGCGCTGTCGACTGCTTCTGTGTAAGAGCGCTGATTCCGTTGTTTATAATCGGTATAAAGAAAAACAGCGCAAAGTATGCGGTAAAATACCAGTACTGACCTGTCATAACAGGAAAAACAGCATTTTTCCAATGAACAAGCGACACCGCCTCGGGCAGAACAACACTGAAAATTCCCGTAATAAGGATTGTGTAGAACACAACTCTGAGCCACAGAAGAATTACAGAGGAATACTTGTATTTTGAATTAACACCGACATATCCCGATATCAGTGCATAGCAGTTCACCGCACAGTATGCACCAACTTCCATAAACCAGGCAATCCAATAATTTGCAGATCGGGGTTCGGCACCATTCAATATTCCCCCCTGTCCGAGGACATGAAGAATTGTTACAAACAGCATTGCCAGCATTCTCATTAAGTCTATTCCGTAATTTCTACCGTTTTTTCTTTTGTTTTCCATCGGGAAGCCCCCTTTTCAGTTAAGTATAACATCTCGATGGTAAAATTACAATACCAAAGAGGATGTTTGCTTTTACATCCCCTTTGGTATTATGAAAATCAGAAACTGTACCCCAATTATGCTATTACTACTTTTCCGTCTTTGCAGTCCACGGTCGTCTTTTTCTTTTTGAGTTTTCCGGCAAGGATTGAATCTGCAAGAAAATCTTCAACCTCCGACTGAATTGCACGTCTCAATGGTCTTGCACCGTAAACTTCGTCGTAGCCCGCCTCGGAAAGATGCTCAATAAGTTCATCGGTAAATTCCACTTTGTGTCCCATCTCTTCCATTCTCTTTTTGAGCGATGAAAGCATAATGGCACAAATCTTTTTGATTTCCTCCGAAGTGAGTTTTCTGAAAACTATGATTTCGTCTATTCTGTTTATAAGTTCGGGGCGGAAAACTTCCTTGAGTTCGCCCATAACCTTAGATTTGACCAATTCATAGTCTCCGTCGGCACTCTCGGGCGATGCTCCAAAGCCCAGAGACATCTTTGCCTTTTCGGTTATCTGCCTTGCACCCACGTTGGATGTCATAATGATGACGGTATTTTTAAAATCCACTCTTCTTCCCTGAGAATCTGTGAGAATACCGTCTTCCAGAATCTGCAAAAGAATGTTGAACACATCGGGGTGCGCTTTTTCTATTTCGTCAAAGAGCACCACAGAATAGGGTTTTCGCCTTACCTTTTCGGTAAGTTGTCCCCCCTCCTCATAGCCAACAAATCCCGGAGGCGAGCCGACAAGTCTTGACACGTTGTGTTTGTCCATATATTCGCTCATGTCTATGCGTATTACGGCATTTTCATCGCCGAATACAGCCTCCGCGAGAGCCTTGCAAAGTTCGGTTTTTCCCACACCCGTGGGTCCTAAGAATATGAACGAGCCTGTGGGTCTCTTGGGGTCTTTAAGTCCCGTTCTTCCGCGCCTTATTGCCTTGGAAACTGCCGTTACTGCTTCGTCCTGACCGATAACACGCTCATGGATTATTTCTTCCATATTCTTTAAGCGTTTTTCCTCTTCGCCGTGGAGTTTTCGCACGGGGATTGATGTCCAGTCGGTTATAACATCGCAAATATCATTTTCCGTAACGCAAAGTTCCTCTTTGGAATTGCTCTTTTCCCAGTTGACTTTTTTATCGGAAAGTTCCTTGCGGATTTCTTCTTCCTCGTCACGCAGTTTTGCTGCGGCTTCAAAGTCCTGGTCTTCTATCGCTTTTTTCTTGTCGGCACTCACCAGAGAAAGTTTTTCTTCAATGTCCTTTATGTCGGGCGGTGCAGTAAAGGCTTTCATACGGATTTTGGAAGAGGCTTCGTCGATAAGATCTATTGCCTTGTCAGGCAGAAATCTGTCGTTTATATATCTGGACGAAAGTTTTGCCGCGCTCACGAGCGCCTCATCCGTTATCGTAACTTTGTGATGTGTTTCGTATTTTTCTCTGAGACCCTTTAATATTTCAATGGTCTCCTCCACGGTGGGCTCGCCCACGGTTATGGGTTGGAAACGTCTTTCCAGAGCGGCATCTTTTTCAATATTCTTGCGGTACTCATCGAGTGTTGTGGCACCGATTAACTGAATTTCACCCCTTGCAAGAAGAGGTTTCAGTATGTTTGCCGCGTCCATTGCCCCCTCAGCGGCACCTGCACCCACAAGGGTATGGACTTCATCTATGAACAGAATGATGTTCTTGTCCTTTTTCACATCGTCCAGAGCCGCTTTTATTCTTTCCTCAAATTCGCCCCTGTACTTTGTACCTGCAATCATTCCCGAAAGGTCCAGAGAATACACCTTTTTGTCTTTCAGGATTTCGGGAATCTGTCCCTCGACAATTTTGGAAGCAAGCCCCTCTGCAATGGCGGTTTTTCCCACGCCCGGCTCACCTATGAGGCAGGGGTTGTTCTTGGTTCGTCTGGAAAGGATTTGTACTACCCTTTCAATCTCCTTGTCTCTGCCTATTATGGGGTCAAACTTACCCTCGCGTGCAAGGGCCGTAAGGTCAGTGCCGAATTTGTCCAGGTTGGTGTTGGCACTTCTTTTTTCGTTGGGTTTTGCCCCGTTGTCACCAACGGCGGAAAACTCCCTTGCAGCGCCTGCAAAATCAAGCCCCAGTTCTCTTAAAATCCTTGCAGCCACGCTCTGTCCCTCGCGAAGTATTGCAATGAATATATGCTCGGGTTCAATAAGCAGAGAGCCGTGTTTTTTTGCTTCGTTGAAACTTATTTCCAGTATTGCCTTTGTCCTTGGCGTTATGGGTAGCGCCTGATTCGGATTTACTTTGCCCGTGGGAGTGGTGTACTGGGAAATCTTACTTACGACATCATCAAAATTCACACCTTGCGACTCCATGACAGTTGCCGCTTTGGTAGTGCCATCTTTGAGTATTCCCGCAACTATATGTTCGCTTCCCACGTAGTTATAGCCCATTTCTGCCGCTATGTCGTGGGAGAGTGTTAAAATTTTTCTGGATACTTCCGAAAATCTTGAATCCATATGCTATTCCTCCAATCTTTCTCTCACTATTCTTGCTCTTTCTATATCTCTTTGCGTCGGGTCGTTTTTGTCATTTGCAATGTGGTTGGGACTCGTTTCCACCATCAGCAGGTTTAGTAACTCTGCACGGGGAAAGTCAATAAGACCGAGGGAAATGCCTATTCTGATATTGGAAAAGAGAGTGAGCATTTCCTTGGAAGACAGAAGCCTTGCGGTCTTCAGTATTCCCATTGAACGCATAATTTTGTCTTCCAGAGCCACACCCTCTTTGCTATAGAGTGTTTTTCTGAGTTCCCTCTCTTTTGCAATCAGTTGATTTACCACGTCGTTTACCCTGCGGACAATCTCCTGTTCGGTTATACCAAGGGTCATCTGATTGGATATCTGGAAAAGGTAACCCGACGCCTTGGAACCCTCGCCGTACATTCCCCTTACCGTAATTCCCAGTTTTCCGAGGGCGGAAAAAAGACTTTCGGCAATGTTGGATTTGCATATTGCAGGCAAATGCATCATACAGGAAATCCTCATGCCCGTTCCCGCATTGGTAAGGCAACTTGTGAGGTAGCCATACTTGGAATGGACAGCATAGGGCGTTTTTTCTGCAATGAACTCATCGAGTTTTGAAATGATTTCATATGCCTTTTCACACTGAAATCCTACAAATATTGCCTGCATTCTTATGTGGTCTTCTTCATTTACCATAAGAGATATGCTCTCGTCCGCGCTTATAAAAACCGAAGCAGGTTTATTTTGTCTTGCAAAATTGGGACTTATAAAGTGCTTTTCCACAAGTTTCTGCAGTTCATTGTGAGGTGTTTCCAAAACATCTGTTCTCCTGAAACCCAGATTGGCAGATGACAACACCGTGTCCGCCATTTCTATGACGCGCTTTGCATCTTCGGACGAAATCTTTCCCGGGAACGGGAAAGAACTGAAATTTCTTGCCAGTCTTACTCTGGTGCTTAAAACTATATCGCTTTGAAAACCGGAATCTTCATACCATTTAGCCATTGTCCTTTTCCTCCAGTTTCTTTATTTTGTCTCTCAGTACCGCCGCCTCTTCATAGCGCTCGTCTATGATTGCTTTTTTGAGTTCGTCTTTAAGGGAATCGAGTTCATTCTTCTTTTCGATTTTCTTTCCCTCTTCGCCCACGAGTGTTCCCTTGTGTGTGGTTGACGGCTGAATTTTGGAAAGCGAACTTTCGATTACACCCGAGAATACTTCATAACATTCCTCACACCCGAGAAATCCGGTACGGCGGAACTCATCGAAAGTTGTTCCGCACTTTTGGCAAGAAGACGGATTTTTGACATTGAACCCGGGGGAAATGAAGTCATTTAAGATACTGCCTATGTCGAAAAAATTCTCCGCCTTGGATATGTAACCAAGGGATTGAGCGCAGGAGGCACAAAGGTGGAGTTCGGTCTTTTTGCCCCCTGTAATCTGTTTATAATGAAACTGTGCCGGATTTGAATTACAATTTGTACATAACATAAAACTTTCTCCTTTCAAACAAACAGCAATAATAAATTTTTGAATATATCCGCCCTTACACGTCCTCTAAGAAGCGGGTCCCCAATGGAAGAGAGCGCACTGCCCGAGCAGGCAGTCATAATGAGTTTGGATTCTGAAGCACCGATTATTTCATTTACATACAGTGTGTTAAGTATTGCCTCTACTGTCATTATATCCACATTCTGACCGATACTATTCAATATGTGACCTATAAGATTGTCACCGTCGAAATCAACTCTTGTGATTTTGACATATCCTCCGCCGCCTCTTCGGCTTTCCACGGTGTAGCCTCTCTCTGTGGTAAACCTTGTCTGTATTACATAATTGATCTGCGATGGCACGCAGTTGAAGTATGCCGCAAGTTCGTTTCGCTTGAGTTCCACACTTGACTTGGAAGTGAGGAGTTCTCGTATGAAACTTTCTATGGAATCGCTTATTTTCAAGTTGATTGCTCCTTTCATCAAAATTTGACTTTGACTTTCTTTGACCTTGGCTGCATTATACATCACATTTTGTCTTTTGTCAAGGGGATTTTTAAAAATATTTCATATTTTTTTCAAATATGCAAAAAAACCGCTTTTTTGCCGTCGTTTTCTCATCATAGAAAACGCACTTTCGCTGAAACCCAGTGTTTATGCGGTTTTGCGGACTTTTTTGGTTTTGTGTCTGATTTTTTTGGACAAGGTTTTTTCGAGGATTTACGATAAAAAAATTTATTAAAAGTTATTACAAAAATGTTAAATAAAATATTATGTAACCCCTATGTTTTTTTAAGATTTTTTGTAGTTTTTTGAAATGTTTTTCGCTTTTTCCTTGACTTTTTTTGTGGATAACATTGTGGATATGTGGATTAAACCCCCTTAAATCCACACCTTGGACACTTTTTGCTTTTTGGTGAATTTGCAATTTTTTTGACTTTGTTTCTTCAAAACAGGAAAAAAACTTAAATAAAAAAGTGCAAAAATTTCTTTGGTTTTTGCACTTTTTACTTCAAAATTACACACCCGTATTTTTTGCAGAAACTACATTATGTAAACCCGCATTTTTTCGTCTTTTCTTTTTTCAGAAAAAAATCTTCTTAAAGTTTAGCAAAAGTAAACTAATGGATTTTTCTGCATATAAATATAAGTATAAGCACTTGAGTTAAAGGAGATATAATTATGCGAATTTTAAAAATCGGAGACAGCGGAATTTATGTCCAGTATCTCACCCTTGCGCTAAACCGTGCGGGTTTTTCCGCCGGGGGAATAAAAGACACATTCGATGAAAGCGTCCACAATGCACTGGTTTCTTTTCAAAACAGTGTCGGCATATCCCCCGACGGTGTTGCGGGCGAAATCACATACGAAAACCTGCTTCCCTACCTTAAAGGATACACCACAGTTACTCTGGAAGAGGGCGACACACCCGAAACCCTCGCAAATCAGTACGGCACCACTGCCGCGGCAATACGGCAGGCAAACCCGATGCTTACGAACTATCTGCCCTACGCAACAGTTGTAATACCGTTTGGATTTGATGTGGTGCCCGACAATGTGGATTATTCCTATGAACTCGTGGACTACATCACCGAGGGTCTTACCGCGCGTTATCCGTTTGTATCGAGGCAAAGCGCAGGAACATCCGTAATGGAAAAAGAGATGTGGTATCTCACCATAGGAACAGGTGCAAAAAACGTGTTTGTGAATGCCTCTCACCACGCAAACGAATGGATAACAACACCCGTTGTCCTGAAATTTGCAGAAGACTATCTCAAAGCACTGACAAACGGTGAAAACCTAGGAGAAGAAAACCCTCGCACCCTTTTTGAAACGAAAACCCTCTTTCTTATGCCGCTTGTGAATCCCGACGGGGTGGACCTTGTGACGGGAAGCATCCCCGAAAACTCTTCATTCTACGAAAACGCAAAAAAAATATCGGAAAATTATCCTGCCATTGCCTTTCCAAACGGCTGGAAAGCAAACATCGCAGGAACGGATCTCAACCTGAACTATCCCGCTTCCTGGGACAGAGCAAGGGAAATAAAGTACGCCCAGGGATTTACCACCCCTGCACCAAGAGATTTTGTGGGAGCGGCTCCGCTGTCTGCAATAGAGAGCAGAAATGTGTACAACTTAAGTCTGGCAAGGGATTTTGCCCTTACTGTGTCCATGCACACTCAGGGGGATGTAATATACTGGAAATATCTCGATTTCCTCCCTCCGCGAAGCGAAGAAATTGCCGATGAACTGGCAAGAGTGAGCGGATATACAAAATCCATAACACCTTACGCCTCAGGTTTTGCAGGTTACAAAGACTGGTACATATCCTACTACAACAGACCCGGCTACACAGTAGAAATCGGCAGGGGCGAAAATCCCCTGCCGATATCGGACTTTGACAGTATTTATCCTGCGAATTTAAGACTGCTTTCCAAGGCTCTTTCACTTGCGTAGCCCCAGCACAACTCTGCGTATCCCTGCAAGGTCGCAGACCGTTTCAACACTGCAGAAATCTTTTTCCATAAGCCTTGCCACAGCGTCTGCCTGGTCGTGCCCCACTTCAAAGGCTAAAAGACCGCCTTTTTTGAGGCATGAATGTATGTTGCCAATAATGGCGCGGTAAAAACAAAGACCGTCTTCACCGCCGTCCAGAGCGATGTGCGGTTCGTACATACTCACATCCTCCTGCAAAGTTTTCACAATCTTTGTGGGTATATATGGAGGATTGGACACAACCGCATCTGCCGAGGCATTGTACGGCGTAAGTACGTCGTGTTTTGCAACTTCCAACTTCACCCCGTTGGACAGAGCGTTTTCCCGGGCAGTTTCAATGGCGGTATCGCTCACATCCAGAGCAGTGACTTTGCTTCCCGTGATATACTTTGCAAGAGACACCCCGACAGCGCCCGACCCTGTGCACATATCCACAATAACGGGATTTGGAATACCATTTAGTTTTTGAATTACCGTTTCCACCAAGATTTCCGTGTCGGGACGGGGTATAAGAACACCCGGCGCCACCTTGAAATCCATGGACATAAATTCCCTATAGCCTGTAATGTAACTTACAGGTTCCTTTCTGCAACGCCTTTGTATAAGGTCGAAAAATTCTTGCTCTTTGCCTTTATCTATTGCATCGTCTCTGTGCACGGTAAGGTGAAGTCTTGCACAATCGAGCACGTGGCCAAGAAGCACAGCCGCATCGGTGGCAGCACCGGGAATATCACATTTTTTTAATAAGGCGATGCCCTTTTTAAGAGCATCGCCTATTGTGTTTTTATTTACCATTTGTCGTCCTCTTTGTTGTCGGTAAGAACAGCCTTGAGTGAGGCAATGGCAACTTCCAACTGGCTGTCATCGGGCTCTCTTGTGGTTATTTTCTGGAGCCACAAACCCGGCATGGTAAGAATTGCTACCGCCTTTAATTTGCTCTTTCCCGCAATTTTTATAATTTCATAGGATATGCCCGCAACCACAGGCAAAAGTGCAAGACGAGTGAGTATGTTCTGCCACATCGCTCCCCAGCGGAGAAACGAAAATATGATTATACTCACAACCATAACTATGAGCAGAAAACTTGTACCGCAACGGGGGTGAAGTCTGGAGTGCTTTCTTGCATTTTCCACCGTGAGTTCATCTCCGCTTTCATATGTGGCAATGGTTTTGTGCTCGGCACCGTGATACTCAAACACTCTTTGAATATCTTTCATTCTGGAAACCAGTATGAGGTATCCCAAAAATATGAGCATTCTTATGATGCCCTCGGAAAAATTCAGTATAACTTTGTTTTCCGTAAACATTCCCACAACTCCTGCAAGGATGTTGGGAAGAAGCATAAAGAGACCTATACTGAAGAAAACTGCGACAATAACCGCAAAGTATATTGCCACATCCTTTATCTTGTCTCCCAGTTTGTCCTCAAGCCAGGTTTCAAACTTAGATGGTTTGTAACCCTCTTCTTCCTCAAGGTCCATCTGATCGGCAGAAAACATAAGGCACTTCATACCCGTAACAAGAGAGTCCACAAAGGAAAACACTCCCCTTACTATGGGTATCTTGTTTATTTTGTATTTGGAAATAAATCCGCTCAAGGGTTTTTTGTCTATTACGATGCTTCCGTCTGATTTGCGGACAGCGGTGGCTGTCTCCTTGGGGCCGCGCATCATAACCCCCTCTATTACTGCCTGTCCTCCGATTGAAGTTATGTGACAGCATTTTTCTTTATTACTCATTATTATCTTCCTTTTTAATAAATATTATCTATATTATACCGACATAGCAACTTCAAGTCAATAAACATTTTGTAAACACTCATTTGCCGTGAAGACTCTGGGCATAACGTCTGCGGCGCTCCTGACGTTTTTTGAGAAGATTTTTCATTCTCTTTTTCCGTCTGAAATACACCAGAGCGAATAGAAATCCCGCAACGAACACAACCACTGCAAGGGTAATTAGAATCTTGCGCAGTTTCTGCATTTTCCTTTCCCTTTGTATCATTGAGTCATAGTCTGTCATATCCTCGGTAAGTTCCAGTTTGGTGTTGTATTCGTTTTCATACCACCCTGCAAAGGCATTGAAAGTTTTTATGACAGCATCGTCGTATTTTCCCTTGTCAAAATCCTTTTCCAGAAAGTCCACAAAAAAGTTCTGTGCAGTTTCGTCCGTGAGAGATGCACTTATCCCCTCGGAAACAATGTGGCAGTAATCTTTTTCATCCATACACAAAAGAATGAAAACACTGTTGTTTCTTCCTATGCTGCCGATACCAAGTTCCTTGTACATTTTTTTAGCATATTCATGGGTAGAAACTTCGCCCGCTGTAGGTACCGTGGCTACTATGATTCTTGCCTGCGTTGCCTTGGACAGAGCGCGGTTCTGAGTATAGATGTATCTTTCCGTGGATTCGGAAAGCACCGATGCTTCATCCGCCACTGAAAGAAAAGTATCCGATGCCGCTTGCACCGATACGGAAAATGCAAAAAGAAATATAACTAATATACTTAATAATTTTTTCATTGGTCTCAATCCTACAATCTAATTTCTACACTATGATTGTATCACAAATATGTGCTTTTGAAAAGAGTAAAAATATTTTTAATAATTTTCCTGCAAATGCTTGACAAAACTCATTTTTTGAGGTAATATATTTAAATGTAACAGATGTGCCAAGTGATTCATATGCGCCTATAGCTCAGTAGGATAGAGCGAACGCCTCCTAAGCGTTAGGCCGGTGGTTCGAATCCACTTAGGCGCGCCATAATCGGGGTGTAGCGCAGTTGGTAGCGCACCAGACTGGGGGTCTGGGGGCCGTGGGTTCAAGTCCCGTCACTCCGACCAACAAAAAAGAGATTACCGCAAGGTAGTCTCTTTTTTGTTGTGTCAGTGAGGGGGAATGAACCTATGGCGTGCGCCAAAAATCAATCTGTGAAAAGCAAACTCAAAAACACACGCCATCTATCCCTTTTAACCAATATAGCACAAGACCTCAGAGGATTTCTGCGTGGGCGCCCTGAGTCGTGCCTTCGGCACGGCGAGGAAGTACTCGTAGGGGTATTCAAGTCCCTCTTGGTTCACATGCTAAGTAGTAAACGCTGTCACTGCCAACTTTTTCTGTTATTCTATTTATCCTTTTTAAGTTCAGCAAACTTTGCCGACATAGTCGGGTTATTCTTTGTAAGGCGCTTAATGGTAAGTTCCTCCGCCTTGTTATTTGCAAGGCGCAGATTATTCTCCGAAGAGAGCAGTGCTTCCTTGGTTTTCTGCAGGTGGTCGATAGTTTTGTCTATCTCGTCTATTGCCTTTTGGAATTTTTCACTTGCAAGGCGGAAATTTCGTGAGAACTTGTCTTTAAAGTCGTTCATATCCTCTTCAAAGTGAGTAATGTCCACATTCTGACTGCGTATAACCGCAAGTTCTTTTTTGTATGCAAGAGAATTTAGCGCGGCATTTCTCAAAACCGTGATTATGGGTATGAAAAACTGCGGTCTTACCACATACATCTTGGGGTATTTGTAGGACACATCGACAATGCCCGAATTGTAGTACTCGTTGTCCAATTCCAGCATTGTAACCAGAACTGCATACTCACAGTTTTTCTCACGTCTGTCTTTATCCAGTTCCTTGAAAAAGTCCTCGTTTTTGTGCTTGGTGGCGGTGGTGTCCATCTCGTTTTTCATTTCAAACATAATGGATATAAATTCCACCCCGTCCTCGGAGGACTCGCGGTATATAAAATCGCCTTTACTTCCCGTTTTGGCATCGTTGTCCTTTTCAAAATACGCATTCTGAAATCCTGTTGCACGCAGTTTGTTAAACTCCGTCTCACAGTGCTGTTCAAGGCTTTCGCCTATCATTTTGGTGGACTGGCGGGTCTTGAAATCTTTGTAGTATGCAATTTCCTCTTCCTTGCTCTTCATTTCGTCCGCGTGCTTGTCGCAAAGAGATTTTTCTTTGAGTTCCCATTGACTTTCCTTGAGTTTCAATTCATTCTCAAGTTCAAATATCCTGCTTTCGCTTTCGCGCACAGCATCTTTTATAGCAATATCCGAATTGGATTTGCCAAGTTCTATCTCGCTTTTAAGACGTGCTATTTCCAAATCTTTCAGAGCAAGTTGCCTGTCCTTTTCGGACTTTGCCTCGGTAACGGCAACCTTAACCTCGGATTCCTTTTGGGTTTTATACACGTTTTCTCTTTCCTGAATTTCTTTTTCAAACTCCTTGTCGCGGACCTGCTTTACAATGGCGGCATAGCCCGATTCATCTACCTGAAAAACCTCACCGCATTTTGGACATTTTATTTCCTGCATAACACGCACCTCATAGTGTAATTATGATTTCATTATATATTTTTGCAAAGTGATTGTCAACCAAGTTAAACGCTGTTTGTGTTGCAAAACTTTCTTTGGTGTGATAGAATATTATATGTATATTTCAAATGAGAGGTAAACTATGGCAAACCCAAAAAAGACATCTCCGCTTTTTAAAATATTCAAGTCCATACTTCGTATGTGCTACATAAAAATGCAAGTTGCAGGGAAGGAAAATCTCCCCGAAGGCGCAGTTATAATAGTGGCAAATCACTGCCAGATGCACGGCCCCCTTGCCTGCGAACTGTATCTGCCCGGCAACCGCTACACCTGGTGTGCAGGACAGATGATGAATTTTAAAGAAGTTCCATCCTACGCATTTGAGGATTTCTGGTCGCAAAAGCCGAAACGCTCGCAGCCTTTTTACAGACTGATGTCATATCTTATTGCACCTCTTGCGGTTTTCCTTTTTAACAACGCAAACACCATTGCTGTGTACAAAGACACACGGGCAGTAACTACTTTCAAACAAACCGTAAGCAAACTGGAAAAAAGTGCTCAAATTGTAATATTCCCCGAGCACGATGTGAAAAATAACAACATTGTGTATGAGTTTCAGGACAAATTCGTGGACGTGGCTCGTCTTTACTTAAAGCGCACGGGAAAGAACATTTCCTTTGTGCCCATGTACATTGCCCCAAAACTCAAAAAGATGTGTCTGGGAACTCCCATAGCCTTTTGCGGAGAAAACCCCATTGAAGAAGAAAGAAAGAGGATATGCGATTATCTTTCAAAAGAGATTACCGAAATCGCGGTAAATCTCCCCAAACACACCGTTGTCCCCTACCGAAACATACCAAAAAAATTCTACCCCACAAATAAATGAAAGGAAAGACAAGGATGAAAAAGCCTCTTGTTGACTACCGCAAGTTCAGATTGTCCAAACTAAACAGTCCCGAATTCAGCCACCTCAAACTTCTTGGCGGATGGATTGTTTATTTTGCCTTGTATTTTCTCACGGAGAACTTAATTCCTTTGGAAAAATGCCACGTTATCTATTCGCCTTTAGACGGTATAATCCCCTTTTGCGAGTGGTTTCTCATTCCCTATGTTTTCTGGTATTTTCTCATTGTGTTTTCCCTGGGATATTTCGCCCTCTACAACATAGAAAGTTTCAAGAAACTTCAGACATACATCATAATAACCCAGGCAGCAGCAATGATAGTCTACATTCTCTACCCCAACTGTCAGAACCTGCGCCCCGAAGTTTTTCCGAGGGATAATTTTCTCACAGACATCATACGGTGCATATATACCTTTGACACAAATACGGGCGTGTGTCCTTCCCTGCACTGTGCATACTCCATAGCAATAGCATCTGTATGGGTACGGGAAAAAGGAATTGCTCCCATCTGGAAATTCTTTATGGTGGCTGTTGCAACGCTTATTTGCCTTTCCACAATGTTTATAAAGCAACACTCCGTTCTGGACTTCTTTGCGGCAATTCCCGTGTGTCTTCTTGCAGAGGTTTTGGTGTTCAAAGTGTTCTATCCAAGCAAAAAACAACGGAGATAACTACCATGGAAATAAAACCAATAGCAAAAATTCAAACAGAATTTCCCGAGAAATTCGGAATACCCCGCCAGAGCGGAATAATTCCCACCGTGGGAAAAATAGTTTTTGAGGAAGAATTCCGAAACCCCGATGCTCTCCGCGGACTTGATGGCTACTCACACCTGTGGCTAATATGGGATTTTTCCCTAAACGAAGAAAAACCGTGGTCACCCACGGTTAGGCCTCCGCGCCTCGGAGGTAACAAAAGAGTCGGCGTGTTTGCCACAAGGTCCCCTTTCCGCCCCAATCCGCTGGGTCTCTCCTGCGTGAAGATAGACAAAATAGAAACCCAAGAAAACCTCGGCACGGTAATATATGTTTTGGGGGCAGACCTTGCCGACGGTACACCCATATATGACATAAAACCCTATCTGCCCTACACCGACTCCCATCCCGATGCAAAAGGGGGCTTTGCCGAGGAAAAACTCGGCTACAGTCTTGAAGTTTCGGTAGGATGCGATACGGACGACATACCCAAAGAAAAACTGGATTTAATAAAGAGAATCATATCAAACGACCCAAGACCTGCATATCAGAGCGACCCCGAAAGGCCGTACAAAATGAGTGTCCTGGGCTTTAATGTAGTGTTTAAGGTGGACGGCAATGTTGCCACCGTAACCGAAATATATTGAATTTTCAAAATTATAAAACTCTGTCTTCACCCGCGCCAAAGCGGATAAGACAGAGTTTTTTTAACACGCAAAACATTGGAAAGGCGGCTGTATAAAATTACAACCGCCTCGAAATTCCATTATTTATTGGATTTAGTTCCAATTATTTTTCGCGCACAAGACCGTCCTGAAGTTTTATGGGTCTTAAGCCTTCAGTATCCCAGACAAATGCTGCGATTTTTTCGCCTGCACTCACTGCAATTTCAAGCCCTTCAACAAGAGCCTGACCGTCTGTTACGCTTATTTCTTCCTTGTTGGAAGTTGAAAGTTTGTCGCCGTTGTAACTTGCAATTACAAACATTATTTCTTTTGCAACGGAATTTACAACCTTGGCAGTAAGTTTTGCCTTGCCCGCTACAGAAGTGTCTATTGTGAGTTCTGTTACAAGTTCGGGAGCAGTTACCTCTATTGTTACACCTTTCTGAATACCCTTGTATGCAGATTTTGCAAGAATTACATATGTTCCCTCTGCAACTGTAGGTGCAACTGTTGCGGTTACCTTGCCATCTTCATTGGATGCAAAGGTAATACCGCTTACGGTTTCTGTTCTGTCAGCATTAAGAGCAATCCATGTGAAGTCTTGTTCAAGATATCCTTTCAGCCCTGACTGATTGAGAACAGCAGCCTCAAGGTCAATGGTTCCGCCCTGCTCTACTTTGTTGGAACTTACAGCATTTGCAGAAATGCCAAATGCCACTTCTTCTGCTATATAAAATGCGTTCTTGTTGAAATCAATTACAGTGCCCTCCACGGGAGTTTTACCATTGGGACCAAATCCCATTTGCAGCATAAAGTCACCTGCTGTTTTGCTCTCTGTAGATTCAACGGGTATTGTTGTTGCAAATGTCTGCCAAGAATCCGTCTGTGTTACATCAAATCGCTTTATAACCGCTTTTGTTTTATCAGTAAATAATGTCATTGCAAAT
>JAZNJU010000124.1:0-4544 GCA_045578205.1 Clostridia bacterium
TCAAATGCCTTTATGGTGTCCACAACACCCAAATCATCGTCGTAGGTCTGTATTATACGCTTTACAACCGCCATTTTAATAGCAGATGTGTATTTGAACTCAAGCGATGCGGATTTCGATGCCGTTTCATTTACAATGTACTGGGCAAGTTTCGAATCCTTTCTGGTTGTATAACATTTTGCTTTGTACTTAATGTCCTTGGCAGTATATACCGAAGTTGCGGATTTGATTTCATAACTCTTTTCATCTTCAACCTTCAACGGGTCCACACGAATAACTGTGCAGGAAGAATTTATGATTGCCTTTCCGCCAAGGTTATAATCATTGTATTCATCATTTATATCCGCGAAGAACATGAGTTTGTTGTCTTTGGCATAGTTCAGGTCTGTTATGGGGAATTCTATGTAGTTGAGTTCTCCGTTTTCAGTGAGAGTATATCTCACAATTCCTCTGTATGACCCGTGGTCTTTGGTGAACTTGTCATAATCGGTATAGGTTATTTCCTCACCTTTGGAATTACTCACCTTGATTTTATCTTTTTTTGCGTAATATGTATTTGCTTTCTTATCTACAGTATCGAATATCATAAATACCGTACTGCCTTCCAGACCGTTTTGGCTGTTATCGTAATTCATGAGGAAACCAACTTTGAAACTTCCAGCAGAACCCTCTTCAACCCAGGCTACTTTGCCGAATTTATTTAAGTACAGTGTAACTTCTGTTCCTAACTTCATTTCGTTTTTCTTTGCAAAACTATTGTAAGCGCCGGAGAGTTTATACTCTGCATCCCCAACGAGATAATAGTTACTTCCATTACGGTTTACCATTTCATCTATGGTTCCGGAAACAAAACCGCTGCAGATTTCCACAGAAACATAGTTACCGTTTCTGAGCACATTGAGAACTGTTCCGGGAGCGATATCTTCGAATGTACCGCTTGTTCCGTCTGCTTTGATAATTGAAATGAACTCGTAATCATCAAGTGCAATGGTTGAATCCGACAAAGATGCGGCAATACGGTTGAATATTTTGGAATTCTCGTAGTCTACGGCACTTGTGTACCAAGTTTCATTATCTTCTATGAGCACAACATCCGTACCGCTTGTTCCGCCGTCTACAACGGTGATTGTTCCGTCCTCAAAATCGAAGATGGTTTTATCGAACGATGTCTTTGCTTTGCCGTTGTATATAAGATTATAGAAACCTGTGAGTTTGATTGTTTTGGTATCGTCATTATCAAAATATTTTATGGTTCCGTTATTGTATTCGGCAAAATCAGCAGCGTCTATAACCGTTACCTTGTCCTCACCCGTGGGGGCAGCATAGACGATGTAACCGAATTTCTTGCCCTCTTGCAGCACATAGTACACTTCTGTTTCTCTGCCGATATACTTGTAAAGTCCGCCGGCTATGTCTTCAAATGCCTTGAACTTTGTACCGTCAATTACAAACTCACCCACAGGAACACGGCTGGAACCGCTGAGGGAAGTGACGGAGTTATCCGACATGATACCCTCTGCCCTGCCAAGACCGAGTATTCCCGTAAGGAAAGTGTCGTCACCGCCGGAGTACACAATGTTTTCTTCGCTATCCTTTGTAACAATTCCGTCAAATTCCATAACCCTTACTTCAAGCATATTGTCGAGCATATGTATAATAATGTCATTTGTTACATTTCCGCTTTCGGGAACACCTTTTAACAATTTCAAATCCCTTGCAACTTTCATATAGCCCGCGGGGTATCCGCCGTAATTCTTTGCAAGGCTGTCATAACCCAGAAGTACTACAAAGGTTTTTGCAATCTGCTCTGTTGTGAGTACATCATCGGGCATAAATATTGTTTCCGAAACACCGTTCATAAGTCCGGAGTTCACAACACTGTTTATGGTGTTGTATGCCCAATGAGTTACAGGAACATCTTCAAATCTCTGTACGGCTTCTGCAGGTGCGCTTTTAAGTTCGTTTATATCTTTAAGCGCATTGCCGTAGAACTGCCATGTGAAATCGGATTTTTCTGTCTTGCTCTGATACCCTAAAATTGTATCGAGTATAAGTGCAAGTTCTCCTCTTGTTACATTGGCATCGGGTGAATAGTCGGTTTTATTTACATGAGGCATAAGCCCGAGACCGAAAATGCGGTTTGCGGTAGCCGGATCTGCTGCGAAAGCCTCATCGGCAGATACAAAGGGTGTCATGGAAATAAGCATTGAAAATGTCAACGCAACAGCAAGTAAAAGAGAAAGTATTTTCTTCATCATGCATCCCTCCGTTTCAAAAGTTCATAAACAATCTTGGCTGCCTCTGCACGTGTTACATAATTGCCGGGTTTGAAAGTGCCGTCTGTATAGCCGTTTACTATGCCGTTTGAACTGAAATATGCCACGGCATCTTTGCTGTATGGTGCAATTTCATCTTTATCTAAAAATGAAAGATTGGCATTTTCCGAATTTGTCTTAATCGCTCTGTAAAGCAAGGTTACAAAATCCTGTCTGGTTATTGTGTTACCTATTCCAAACATATTGTCTCCCACACCATTTGCAATTGCATGGTCTCTGGCTATTGCAAGATAGTCACAGTACCAGGCACCTGCATTTTCGTCGGCGAATACGTCGGTGTTTTCGGTAACTTTATCGAGCCCAAGTGCAAGCACTATTATTTTTATTGCCTGTTCTCTTGTGAGGTTTTCACCGGGTCCGAAGTTTCCGTCACCTTTTCCTGCTATTATTCCTTTTGAAGCGAGGCTTTCTATGGATTCTTTTGCCCATGTGTATCCTGCAAGGTCGGCAAACACCGCTGCCGGCTCGATTTTAACAGGTTCTTCTTCCACGGGTTGAATCACGGTTACCTTACTGCCCACGGGAGAACTGCCTCTTTTGGGAGGATTTTCGATTTCTTCCTCGGATTCACCCTCCTCGGCATATTCTTTTATCTTGGATTCAAGATTTGAGAGTGTGATGCTGTCCTTATTTCTTACAATAAGTTCATTTGCTGTTTCCTTGTTGGAAAGACCTATGTAATCGGAAACAGATAATTGCGCATATTTTGTGTTGTTTTCGGTGAGAACGGAACTTACAAAATCATAACCCAAGTCGGTATTATTCTTAATACTCTGCAAAATGATGTTTTTTGCATACAATCTTGCAAGGTCATCTTCGTCCTCAATGCCGGAAACCATGAGACCTTCATTTACAAGTTTGATACCCGCGGGAGTAATGAGCGAAATATCAAGACTTGTATTTTCCTTGATTTTTGCAGAAAGACCTACAATATCATCCACTTTTATGGTATTGTCGCTGTCAAACAGTACATCTTTCTTTTCGGTTCTGAATGCTTCAAGTACACTGTGTAAATTAACAACTTTCACAAAAGTATCTACTGCTTTTTTGCCGTCTTTGAAATCTATGGGAGTTTCTTCAAAAACTTCTGCAATGTTATCTGCAACATTTTCGGCATCTACCGCATAGAAAGCATCTGTAAATTCAAGAAGAGATGCAGATTTTTCAAAATACGCTATTGCCTCGGTCTTCTTTGCATCGTCGTTCATAATCTTGCTGTCGGTGAAATTGTTGTATGTGTTTTTAGCATATTCAATCATCTTGTTAAACGAAGTATATGAGTACGGCTCGCTTGCGATTGCTCCGAAAGTCTTGCCGCCCACATAGATGTTAAATGTGCCTTTTTCAAATTCATCGGAGAGATTTAATCTGAATATGTGCGTAAATTCTCCCGCTGCATCTGCTGTTGCAACCCACTGATGCTGTATTGCCGCAGGATTTGCTTTTGCCTGCTCCGGTGTATAATCGGGATTTAATACCAGTATGGTTATTGCGTCCCCCTCATTTGTGCTGTCCGATGAGCCTGTTATGGTAATTTCATCATTATAGACGTCTGCAACATCAACCACAAAGCCTCCGGCAGCCGATACACTCTGAACCATAAAAGTCATAATCAGCAATGCACACAGCAGAACGGATTTGAATATCTTTTTATTGTTCATCTTCGTCACCTCCGAATATTTTGTTTATTATCGAGAATTTCTCCCCGTCTGTTTCGGCGAAATCTATTCTGTCTGCCACGACAACTATTTGTGTGTCGTTGTTCCACAAAACTTTCTTGCCGAGAGCCTGAGTTATGTCTCTGAGCGGAATAAGTACTCTTTCGTTATCCACAAGAGTTGCTCCTTCAAGATATACTGTCTGTCCGTTTACAGTCATATAATTTTCGTTTGGTCTCACTTTGATTATTGTATCTGCATTCCGGATGGTTGCAGTGTATGCGTCACCATCCCACGACACGTTATATCCGAATGCGTCCGCCAAAAATCTGAGCGGAATATAGGTTTTGCTGTTTATTATGCGGGCAGTTGTATCAGGAATTTCTTTCTTGCCTGCGTTTACATAAGCATAACCTTTGTCAATTTTGAATACCGTCATATTGTGAGCATCCCTGTAGAACAAATGTGCAAATAAGGTTTCGTCTTCGGAAATCATTTCTTTCTTGATAACCGGCATCACCATATTTCCTTCGCCGCTTGCAGTAAAGGT
>JAZNJU010000125.1:0-18360 GCA_045578205.1 Clostridia bacterium
GAGGAGATTAACAAGGCAAACTTGATAATTCAAGAAGATTATACAGTTGATGAGGCAGAAGAAAAACTTTTCGAGGATGAGTATGACGAAGAAAAACTAATCGTCTATGACAAGAGTAAAAAGGGATTTTATGTTAAACAACGGCATTTTGATTTGAATGATATTCGACTTCTGGCAGAGTGCATCTATTCTTCAAAATTTATTGCCGAGGGGCAGGCAAAACGACTTGTTGATGTTGTTTGTAATTTCGTGAGTGAACACCAAGCCGAGAAAATCAGACACAACGCATTTTTGACTGACAGAGTGAAAACAAATAACAAAGGCGTATTGAATAACATTGCAACAATTAACGAGGCAATGACTACCAAGATTGAGGGCGAACCGCATACGCCAGAAAAGATAAGTTTCAAATACTTGAAATATTCCATTGACGATATTAACAACCAAGTGGAACGCCGAAAAGGTGCAAGATACACCGTAAGTCCATTTCAACTTCTTATCAATGACGGCAATTATTATCTTCTTGCATTTGATGATGAAAAAGGCGAAATGCGTACATACAGAGTTGACCGCATGAAAGATGTTAGATACACCAACATTCCAAGAGAGGGTGAGGAAGTTTTCAAAGAAATTGATTTGAAATCCTACACACAAAGAGTATTTTCAATGTACGGCGGAGAAGAAAAAAGAATAACATTAAAATTCATAACCCCGCTATTGGATGCGGTTGTTGACCGTTTCGGTACAAAAGATATTCATTATTCCAAGAGTGACGAAAGACATTTTACTGTTACGGCAAAAGTAGAAATAAGTAATCAGTTTTTCGGTTGGCTTTTGGGATTTGGTAAAAAAGTTCAGATTATTTCACCGCCAGAAGCAAGAGAACAGTTTGCCGAATACCTTGATAAGATAAGAGAAATGTATTAAAGTAGTATAAAAGATGTTAAAAAGATGTTAGTTAGTTGTATGAAAGTAGTATAAAAGTTGTATGTTTATTGATTTAAAAATGGGTTTTGACAAACTAATCACATTATGGTATAATGTATGCATGGAATCACATCATTGATGTGACCGACAAAAAGTAGTACATAGGAGCAATGCCTTATTTAATCAAGGTTTCTGCATTACTGCACCACCCAATCAAGACCACGAAGTGGGCTTGATATGTTGAAATGATGGGACTTATCGGCGCAGGTAACAACCCCATGGTTGGTATGACAGTTGCAGTTGCTGTTGCAGTTCAGGAATGTATGAATAAATAAGATATATCAAGGGTTTTAGGACTTTTGAAAATTTCTTTGAATTAAAAATGTAAAACTTTTTAGTCAGACACATCATTTTGGCTCTTTTGCCTATGATGTGTCTATCTTTTTTGAAGAAAAAACTAGAAAATATTGATTTTTTTATTATATCTTGTTATAATAAAAGCAATAAAAGTGAAAGGAGCAAGTATATATGTCAAATACTATTTATACCATAGACAAAATAAAAGATGTTGTAAAGCCTATTGCCAATAAATATAATGTACAATCAATATACTTGTTTGGTTCGTATGCCCGCGGAGATGCAAATGAAAATAGCGATTTGGACTTTTTGGTTTTTGGTGGAGATAAATTCAAATTAACAAATATTTTTGCACTTGCTGAGGAATTAAGAATTGCATTTCAAAGACAAGTCGATGTGTTTGAAATCAGTGAGATAAATAGCGATAGTGACTTTTATTCGACTATTATGAATGAGAGGTTAAATGTGGCATGAAATACTCCGATAATCAACGTATTCAAAAAATATGTGAATATGCCGAAAAACTCTTAACTCACATTAATGAGAATGGTATATCAAAAGAGGAACTGCTTAATGACTACGCTCTGCAATGGATGGTTACCACACCGCTGTATAATATCGGCGAACAAGTATATGCACTATCTGAAGAATACAAAACTGCGCACAGCAATATACCGTGGTCTATGGTATCGGGACTTAGACACAGATTAGTTCACAATTATGACGGCACCAACTGGAATATAATTGCAGAGGTTGTCTTTGAGGAATTACCGATACTCTCAAAAGAATTAAAAAAACTTATTTAGCATTTAGCGACAAATCAATTAAATAATATAAATAATCAAGACGCACCGCTTTTATAAGCGGTGTGTCTAACTTTATAATACATACACGGAGCGGCAGACAAGACCGCTCCGTTTTCTGTCTGTTCGTAAAAGGCTATTTGGTGACGTACATTTTTGGATATTTAACAGTTGTGACCTTTGTTTTTTATATATTGCATTTTCAAACCCCCTGTGCTATAATACCGCTTGGTGTAAAATTCCAATACATATCAAGGAAATAATATAATGAAAAAAGCAGTACTCATTATTTTGTCGGCAATGGTACTTTTTGCCGCATCTTTCGGCATCTCCTATGCCGTTATGAAAAGTATGAATAAAAAGACTTCACAAGTTTCGGGGGCAATGGGACCATACCCCTCCGACACGGTTTGTGTTACCATAAGTGCCGTGGGGGATTGCACTCTGGGAAGCGACACGGCATTTGGCGCGGGAGGAAGTTTTCCTCTGGAACTTCAGAATAACGGCGGGGACTATTCGTATTTTCTGTCGGAAGTAATGCCACATTTTGAAGATGATGACATAACCATAGTCAATCTTGAGGGGCCGCTTTCGCGCGGTGGAGTAAGAGCGGACAAAAAATACGCTTTCCGCGGTGACCCCGACTATGTGAACATTCTTTCTCTCTCTTCGGTAGAGGCGGCAAACATTGCCAACAACCACACTCTGGACTACGGCAAAGATGCCTACGAAGACACAAAGAAATATCTTTCCGAGGGTGGCGTTACCCCCTTTGGTTCAGACACTATTGCCATTGTGGAGGTAAAGGGTATAAAGGTCGGTCTCATAGGAACAAGTGCACTGAGTTCTGCAGACAGAGTAAATTACCCCAAAATGTTTGAACAGTTAAAGGGGGAAAAACCCGATTTAATCATAGCGAGTTTTCACTGGGGAGTTGAAAAGTCTGCTTATCCGAATGCCGACCAGATTACTCTGGCGCACAATGCCATAGATAGCGGTGCCGACCTGGTTATAGGCCATCACCCCCACGTTCTTCAGGGCATAGAGAAATACAAAGGAAAATACATTGTCTACAGCCTCGGTAACTTCTGCTTTGGCGGAAACAAAAGTCCTGTGGACAGAGACACAATGATTTTCTCCCAGACTTTCACTTTCTTCAAGGGTGAACGCACCGACGAGGAAAATGTGAACATAGTTCCGTGCTTTGTTTCTTCCGTAAAGGATAGAAATAACTATCAGCCCATACCCGCAACAGGAGAGGATTTTAAGAGGATAACGAAAAAAATCGTAAACCTTTCGGCAAATTTTGAAGGTGTGGAAAATATAAATTTTGTGGAGGGGGACAAGTAGAGTGAAAAATACAAGTCTTTGCCATATTGAATTTGACGGCAAGTATCTGATGCTTCACCGAAACAAGAAGAAAAACGATGTCAACGAGGGCAAGTGGATAGGCATCGGAGGAAAATTTCTTGAAAACGAAAGTCCCGAAGAGTGTATGCTGCGAGAAGTGTACGAGGAAACAGGCATAGTAATAAAGGATTGGCAATACCGGGGCATTGTCACTTTTGTACCCGACAAGTGGGAGGGCGAGTATATGCACGTCTTTACCGCTAAAGCGGATTCGGACGAATTTACTCCTTGCGACGAGGGGACACTTAAGTGGATAAGAAAAGAAGATATATTATCCTTAAATCTGTGGGAGGGGGACAGAGTGTTTCTGGAACTTCTGGAGCGCAACGAACCGTTCTTTTCTTTAAAACTTGTGTACCATGGAGACAAACTCCAAAAAGCAATTTTAAACGGCACGGAGATATAGCAACGTAATTTAACAATTTTGAAAAATTTGCTTGACTTTTGATTTTGTATATGTTATAGTATTGAGTGCTGATAAAAAGGTCTTTTTTTTGTGTGCAAAAATTTATTGTTAAATTTTTCATATAATAAAGCAATCTGATAAAAGCACGAATTTATATTGGGAGGTGCTCCGAAATGAGAGTAAAAATCACTTTGGCATGCAGCGAATGCAAGCAGAGAAACTACAACACAATGAAGAACAAGAAGAACGATCCCGACAGACTTGAAATGCAAAAGTATTGCCGTTTCTGCAAGAAACACACAATGCACAAGGAAACAAAATAAGTTTCGTTGTGAATTGGTCGGAGTTTTTCGCTCCGGGCTGTCGCGTTTATTTTATGTAGAGAGGTGAAGCGTTGTGGCAGAGGCAAAAGTTAAAAAGCAAAACAGAATAGTAAAATTCTTCAAAGAAGTTAAGTCTGAAATGAAGAAAGTAGTTTGGCCCTCAAAGAAGCAGGTTGTTAACAACACTTTAATTGTTATTGCAGCAGTAGTTATCGTTGGCGTTATAATTGCAATATTCGATGCTATATTCCGTTGGGGAATTCTCGAACTTTTACTTAAGAGATAATAATTCTACAGGGTTATTTATGTCTTAGTATGTAAAAAGGAGGACGGAATATGGGCACAATCAAATCTAACCGTAATGCCAAATGGTATGTTGTTCATACCTATTCAGGTTATGAAAACAAGGTTAAAACCAATCTTGAAAAAGCCATAGAAAACCGTAATCTGGAAGATCTTATCATAGACATCAGAGTTCCCACCGAAGATGTGGTGGAAACAAAAGGTGAAGAAAAGAAAGTTGTCACAAGAAAGATTTTCCCCGGTTATGTACTTATAAAAATGGTAATGACAGACGACACATGGTACATTGTGCGCAACACCACAGGTGTTACGGGCTTTGTAGGTCCTGCGTCAAAACCGGTTCCTCTTACAGAAGAAGAGGTTGAATCTCTCGGCGTAGAAGTGAGAGAAGCAAATGTTGATTACGCAGTAGGAGACAATGTAAGAATTATCTCCGGAGCATTTGCAAATCAGATTGGTATCGTGGATTCCATAGACACCAAGACCAAGAAAGTCAATGTCAGCGTTGTGATGTTTGGCAGAAAGACTCCTCTGGAATTGGATATGACAGGTGTAGAATCCATATAATCACAGTTAATAGCGGTCTTTGACCGATATTATATCCCGGACTTTATGTCTGCACGGTGTTGCGTTTTGCATCATTGTGGACAAATGTGATTTTGTCCGTTTGTTGGAGTGGGAGGATGTTTAAGACATTCCGATTTATTACCACATTGTTTTTTAAGGAGGTGTGCTAAATGGCACAGAAAGTAACAGGTTTCATCAAACTTCAGATCGAAGCAGGTAAGGCAAATCCGGCTCCCCCGGTAGGTCCTGCTTTAGGTCAGCATGGTGTTAACATCATGCAGTTCTGCAAGGAGTTTAACGAAAAAACAGCAAAGGATGCAGGTCTTGTAATCCCTGTAGTTATTACAGTATATCAGGACAGATCTTTTACATTTATCACCAAGACTCCCCCTGCAGCCGTTCTTTTGAAGAAGGCTTGCAAACTGAGCAGCGGTTCGGGTGTACCGAACAAGACAAAGGTTGCTACTATTGGCAAAGATGCTTTAAGAGCAATTGCTGAGCAGAAAATGCCCGACCTTAACGCAGCAAGCGTTGAAGCCGCTATGAGCATGATTGCCGGTACCGCAAGAAGCATGGGTATCGTAGTAGAAGACTAATTGTTAAGACATACCGAATACAATTTCGTATGTTCAAGAATGTGGGAGGAATTAAGTTTCCGATTGACCACCTAAGGAGGAAAGTAAAGTGCGTAAAGGTAAAAAATATTTAGAAAGTGCCAAACTCATCGAAAAGGGTAAGGCATATGATGTGCAGGAAGCATTTGATCTTGTAATCAAGACTTCCAAAGCAAAATTTGACGAGACAGTAGAGGCTCACTTCAGACTGGGTGTTGACTCCAGACATGCTGATCAGCAGGTTAGAGGCGCTGTTGTTCTCCCTCATGGTACAGGCAAGAAGGTTAGAGTTCTTGTTTTTGCTAAGGGCGACAATGTTCAGAAGGCTCTCGATGCAGGTGCAGATTATGCAGGTGCAGAAGAACTCGTTACAAAGATTCAGAGTGAAAACTGGTTTGAATTCGACGTTGTTGTTGCAACTCCCGATATGATGGGTGTTGTTGGTAGAATAGGTAGAGTATTAGGTCCCAAGGGCTTAATGCCTAACCCCAAAGCAGGTACTGTAACTCCCGATGTTACAAAGGCTGTTGAAGATATCAAAGCCGGTAAGATTGAGTACAGACTTGATAAGTCCAACATCATTCACTGCCCCATCGGTAAGAGTTCTTTCGGCGTAGAAAAACTCACCGAAAACTTTGAAACTCTCGTTGCAGCAATTGTAAAGGCTAAGCCTGCCGCTGCAAAGGGTCAGTATTTAAAGAGCATCGCCGTTACATCCACAATGGGTCCCGGCGTTAAACTCAATACTTCCAAATTTGGCAACTAATAAAAATACTTGACAAACTTGGAATTGTGTGTTAGTATAGTAAAGTACTCCGCAGACAGCAGGTGCTTTTGCAGCGTAAATCCTGCCGAGGAACATTTTAAAATTAGTTTATTATGCTTATTTTTAAAGGTTTCTTGCGTCTGCGAGGAACCTTTTATTATTACAAACCATTAGTGTTAATTCACTATAATCATTTATGGGAGGTGAAAATATGCCAAGCGCAAACGTTTTGGAACAGAAAAAGCAGATTGTAGCCAATCTCGTAGAAACTCTTAAATCTGCACAGGCAGGTGTACTCGTAGACTACAGAGGTCTCACTGTTGAAGAAGACACCAACTTAAGAAGAAAATTAAGAGAAGCCGGTGTAGAATACAAGGTTGTTAAAAATACTCTTACAAGATTTGCAGCCAAGGAAGTTGGTCTTGACGGACTCGACGAGCAGTTAAACGGCCCCACATCTCTTGCTATCAGCACAGATGACCCCGTTGCTCCCGCAAAGGTTATTGCAGATTTTGCAAAGGAAAATGAGTGCCTTAAGATTAAAGCAGGTTTCCTCGATGGAAACGTAATTTCTTTAGAAGAAGTAAAGACTCTTGCAAATACTCCTTCCAGAGACACTCTTATTGCCAAGATTATGGGAAGTCTTAATGCTCCTATATCCAACTTGGTTAGAACCTTGCAGGCTTTGGTTGACAACGGTGTAGAACCCGCTGAAATCAATCTTGCCAAGGAAGAAACTCCTGCAGAGGAGGCTGCACCCGCAGCAGAAGAAACTGCTCCCGCTACAGAAGCACCCGCAGAGGAGGCTCCCGCAGCAGAGGAAGCACCCGTAGCCGAAGAGGCTGCACCTGAGGCAGAATAATCTGTCTTGAAACAAAAAATATATTATTAAATTTTTTACTATAGGAGGTAAATTAAAATGGCTAATCTCGAACAGATCATTGCTGATATCAAAGAATTAAAGTTATTAGAAGTAGCAGAATTAGTTAAAATGATGGAAGAAGAATTCGGCGTAAGCGCTGCTGCTCCCGTTGCAGTTGTTGCAGGTGGTGCTGTTGCAGGTGCTACTGCTGAAGAAAAGACAGACTTCAACGTAGTACTTAAGGATGCAGGTGCTGCAAAACTTAAAGTTGTTAAAGTTGTTAAGGACGCTGCAGGTCTCGGTCTTAAGGAAGCAAAAGACTTAGTTGACGGTGCTCCCAGCACAATCAAAGAAGGTCTCCCCAAGGAAGAGGCTGAAAAACTCAAGGCTGAACTCGAAGAAGCAGGCGCAACTGTAGAATTACAGTAATTGGGTTTTAACAAAGGATTTAGAGAGTCGCTCGCAAACCAACGTGTCCGTGGGCGGCTTTTTCCATATTTTGTATTGGGAGTTTGTTTGTTATGAAAATATATGCGTTGGTTGGTGACAGCGGCACAGGTAAGAGTTATAACTCTATAAATGTTGCGGCAAAGTATAAACTTGACTACATCATAGACGACGGAATTCTTGTGTGCAAAAACAAAATAGTGGAGGGGTCTTCTGCAAAGAAGGAACCGTCCATCATAACGGCAGTAAGAAGAGCCATTTTTTATGATGACAAAAACTGCGAAGAAATGAAAAAGGCAATAGAAAAACATATGCCAAGAGGTATCCTTATTCTGGGAACAAGTGAGAAAATGGTGGAGAAAATCCGAACCAGACTTTCTCTTCCTAAGTTTACCGCAATTCTTCACATAGAAGATGTATCGGGCGAGGAAGATATAGCCAAAGCAAGACTTACAAGACAAAGTCAGGGCAAACACGTAATCCCCGTTCCTGTTATGGAAATACGGAAAACCTTTTCTGGATATTTTCTGGACCCTTTGAGAGTTTTCAGAAAGAATGCCCAACCCGATGCAGGTGACGACAAATCCATAGTCCGTCCTACCTACAGTTACATGGGGGACTTTGTTATAAACGATACCGTACTTTGCGAACTTGCAGCCTATGAGGCTTCAAAGTGTGACGGTGTAGAAAGAATAATGAGAGTTTCTTTGGACAAAAATGACACAAATGTGGTATTTAATGTGGAAGTTACAATCAAATACGGCACTGACATCAGAAAAACTTCTGAGGATATTATAAAGAGCATAAAGGAATCGGTTGAAAAGTATGCTTCTATTTATACGGATTTTGTAAATCTTACTGTTAAATCCTTAAAAGTTAAATAAATTCCTTTCAGGGCGATTGCACCATTGTGCAGTCGCCTTTTCTTTTTGGAATACATTGCCCGCCACGTTAATATACTGTATGCGAGGTGATTAAAATGGCACAAAACGGTTATATTGCAGCACGGATTTACACTTCAAGAGGGTCACTGCCTGTTGAGGGGGCAGTTGTTACTGTACTGTCGGATACTGACGGTACTATGAATATTGTGGGGAAAAGAACCACCGACAAAAACGGACAGATTGCACCCATCATCGTCAGTGCACCCGATGAGTCTTTGAGTCTTGAGCCAAACAGCGGAAAGGTATTCACCACGGTTGATGTGCGGGTGGATAAAGAGGGATACTATACCGTATATATAAAAAACGTTCAGGTGTTTGCAACGCAGACAACAGTAGTGGACACACCCCTTATTCCTTTGCCCGACAACCAGCAATACAGCGACAAGGCAGATGAATTTGTGGAAACTCCGCAGAATCTGTAGGGGGAGGGACAAAATGGCAGTAGTAGTAACACCATCCATACCTCAGTACATCACGGTTCATCTTGGTCCGCCCGATTCAAACGCTCAGAATGTGACCTTGTCTTTTCCGCAGTACATAAAAAATGTGGCATCCAGTGAGATTTATCCCACCTGGAATGACGCGGCAATCTATGCCAATATCTATGCCCAGATTTCCTATGCGTTAAACAGGGTCTACACTAATTTCTATCCAAGCAGGGGATATGATTTTGATATTACAAATTCCACCGCCTACGACCAGAAATTCATACAAGGAAGGACAATTTTTGAAAACATCAGCAAGATTGTGGACGAGATTTTCACCACTTACATAAGACGTCTCGGACGGATAGAACCACTTGCAGCAAAGTATTGCAATGGTACCACGGTTACCTGCGAGGGTCTTTCGCAGTGGGGGAGTGAGTACCTTGCAAGACAGGGTTACAGTGCTCTGGGAATACTCAAGTATTACTACGGAGATGACATAGAACTTGTGGAAAACACACCCATAACAGATATCACTACCCTCTATCCCGGGTACCCTTTGAGACGGGGAGATTCGGGTGATGCGGTTACTGTTATCCAAAGGGAACTTAACACCATAGCCCGTAACTATCCTGCAATTCCGAGGGTGGATGTAGACGGTATATTCGGCGAGAGCACAGAGCGTTCCGTGAGAACTTTTCAGCAGATTTTCGGCCTCACCCCCGACGCAGTGGTGGGGCAGGCAACCTGGAACAGACTGGTTATGCTCTATGTAGGTATTTTGCGTCTGGCAGAACTCGACAGCGTGGGTGTAACAATCTTCGGCTCATCGCTGGATTACCCCGAGGCGCTGAGACTTGGCGATGAAAACGACTACGTGGCAACACTGCAGTTCTTTCTCTCAACCCTAAGCGAATTTTACGACACCATTCCTGCGGTTCCCATCACGGGATATTTCGGCGAACTTACCAGGCAGGCGGTTATAGCATTTCAACGTACTGCAAATCTCGTGGCAGACGGAGTGGTGGGCAGAAGAACCTGGGATGAACTGTACAGATATTATGACGGTGTGGAAAACACGGTGCTCATACCCGATGTGAACATGTTAAGTTTCCCGGGAAACACAATATCCTGATATTGGGGAGGAAAATATGGAAGACGAAATCAGACAAATCCAGACGATGCTTCGGGAAATTTCTTTTTTTGACGAAGAGATAGAACGTGTTATTCCCGACGGAATATACGGTGATGATACTGCAAATTCAGTGAAGAGTTTCCAAAGAAAATATAACCTGTACGAAACAGGTGAGGTCGATAACGATACCTGGGACAAAATAGTCGATGTGTATGAAAAGAATTTTTATGAAAACAAGAGAAATGTGCGCTTAAGCATAATAGACGAAAGCAAAGTTCCGATACTTCCCGGAGATAACCAGTCGGGGCTTTATGTAATTCAGGCTATGATTCTGGCACTTTCCGACAAGTTTGACAATATTGATGCGGTGTCCGTAACGGGTGTATTTGACCCACAGACACAAAGAGCGGTGGAGAATATACAGGTTATATCGGGTATCACCCCAAACGGGCAGATAGACAGGGTTTTCCTAAATACTCTTGCAGAACTATACCATGCTTATGTCACAATGAATAACACGGAAAATTCAGGTCAAATCAATATGTAACCAAGTTGACTCCTTTGGCATATTATGTATTACAGCACAGCAAAAGGGGGCAGTGGGATTTGTTTAAAAGACTTGGCAGAGGTGCTTTTACAATAGGGATTTTGGGATTTGTCACAGGGCTTCTCATGGCATTCTTTTTACCTCCCATTGTGATTGCAGTTGTGGAGTGCGTACTTATAGTAATACTTTGTTTTACCGCTAAAAAGTGCTGATAACGCAAAATAAGCGGTTGCGTTGATTAAAGGAGTGTTCTGTGTGAAGATTGTTGTACTTAACTTTCCGGGTTTCATAAAGAATTTTTTGAAAAAAATCTTTAAAATCCGATAAAAAAAGAAATCCGCAAAATCGTTTGATTTTGCGGATTTCGACATTTTCAGCGTTATATTGTCTTACCTGCTTTTAAAGTTCTTAAGCAGCCTGTGCAAATGTTCATCTTCTTAGATGTGCCGTTAACAACGGTTCTTACAGATCTTACGTTTGCCTTCCAGGTTCTGTTGGCTCTTCTGTGGGAGTGGCTGACTTTGATACCAAAAGCAACGCCTTTGCCGCAGATTTCACACTTTGCCATGTACATGCACCTCCTATTGATTATCCAAAAAACTATATCTAAATGGTTGTATTTTAATGCCTACAACCTCTCAAAATTAACACGGTTATAAACACAAGGTATATTGTATCAAAAAAAAAACGTTTTTGCAAGTCTTTTTTTAAAATATTTTGCATTTTTTTAAAAAAAGTTACTACTTTTTCAACTATTGCCGTTTTTTGGCATACGATACCTTTTTGCAACACGTATCCTGTACCAGAAAGCGTTGAGGGAAGCCCCCAGAAGTATTACAAAAGATGACATATACACCCAAGCAACCAAAATTATGATACTTGCAAGGGAACCGTAGATTACGTGATATTTGGAGAACCCGTTCACATAGAATGCAAAACCGTAGGAAGTTATGCACCATGCGGCTGTTGTGAGAGCGGAACCGCCCACTACTGCCTTGAACGAAAGTTTGCGGTTCGGCAGGTGCTTGAACATAAGCGTTATGGACACAAATATCGCAAGCACACAGGAGATGTATCTCAGGTATGCCCAGGCATCCTCTGTGTCTATAAAGTCAAAAAATCTGATTCTTTCAAGAATATATTCTGTTCCCTGACCGAAAATCACAAGGGCAAAACTCATAAATATTACGATGATTATAAACATTGCAAAAAGCAAAAGCATCAGCCTGTGCCTGAAGAAACCGCGTGTTTCCCGCGTTCCGTAGAAACGGTTCATAGCCTTGGTTAGTGTGGCAATAACATTGGATACATACCACAGACCGAGAACGGAAGATATTATAATAATGGGCAGTGTTCCTTTGAAACCCACAAGAAGTTCTGTTATGAGAATTTCCATGTCTCTCGGAAGGTAACTTATGAGGTTTAAAAGGTGCTGTTGCATGGTGCTGCTTATCAGGGTTGCTATGAAAAACAGCAAAATAACAAAGGGGAACATAGCCGTGAGGAGATAGAAACTCATCTCTGCGGACAGACCCAATATGTCGTGCTTATTGAATTTTCGGATATAAATGCGTAGAAGCCTTACAAAGCCTGCGTTCTTTATTTTCATATACAAACCTCAAATTTAGCCTTAACAACCTTTAGTTTTGGACGCTGAGGCTATGATAAATATATTATAATATATATGTTTTGAAAAATCCATAGTATATCTTTTGTTATTATACACAAAAAAAATATTTAATATAGTGTAAATTGCACATACAAAAAAAATAAAAATTATGTTATAATTATACTGAAATATTTTAACCTTAACAACCTCTATTGTTGGTGGTTAAGGCCATTTAGGGAGAGTTACTATGACAAACAAGCAGAGCACGGAAAATCTCACATTGGCACAACTTAAGGAAATAGCAAAAGAACTTGGGATAAAATCTGTTTCTAAACTAAAGAAAAACGAACTTGTTGAAATTATAGAAAAAGCAAAAGAAAATAAAGAAGATACTGCACCTGAAGAAAATAAAAAGGCAAGTGAAAACCAGCCGCGCAACAATACAACAGAGGTTCAGGGAATATTGGATATTCACCCCGACGGTTTCGGCTTTTTAAGGGGGGACAACTACCTTACCTGTCCCGACGATGTGTATGTTTCTCCGCTTCAGATAAGGCGTTTTAATCTCAAAACGGGGGATTACATTTTCGGCATTGCAAGACCCGCCAATGACAATGAGCGCTTCGGAGCACTCATATATGTCAAAACCGTAAACGGCGACAGTATAGAAAAGACCTTAAGACGAAAACCGTTTGAATTTCTCACACCTGTGTATCCCGATTCGCGTTTGCATCTGGAAACGGCAGGAGAGGATTATTCCGTGAGACTTATCGACCTTCTTGCACCCATAGGCAAGGGACAGAGAGGGATTATAGTTGCTCCGCCAAAAGCGGGCAAAACCACGCTTCTTAAAAGTCTGGCAAACAGTATAAGAAAAAACAATCCCGATGTAAACCTCATTGTTCTTCTTGTCGACGAAAGACCCGAGGAAGTGACGGATATGAAGCGCTCCATAGACGGAGAGGTTATATTTTCCACATTTGACGAACTTCCCGAACACCACATCAAAGTAGCGGAAATGGTGCTTGAACGAGCCATGCGTCTTGTGGAACACGGCAGGGAGGTGGTAATACTTCTGGACAGTATTACAAGACTTGCCAGAGCCTACAATCTCACTATTCCGCCATCGGGAAGAACACTTTCGGGAGGCATTGACCCCGCGGCGCTTCACAAACCAAAAAAGTTTTTCGGTGCGGCACGAAACATAGAAAACGGCGGAAGCCTTACCATACTTGCTACGGCACTTGTGGAAACGGGAAGCCGTATGGATGATGTTATCTTTGAAGAATTCAAGGGCACGGGAAACATGGAGGTCCATCTTGACAGACGCCTTAGCGAAAGAAGAATTTTCCCTGCGATAGATATCTACAAATCAGGCACAAGAAAGGATGAACTTCTCCTTACCAAAGAGGAGAGGGAGGCATCCTGGATAATAAGGCGGTCTCTTTCGGGAAATCCTCAGGAGGTCACGGAGAATATAATAAACAGTATTATCCGAACAAAAACCAACAAAGAATTTACAGACAAATTCAGAAAATACAATAAAGGATGATAAATATGCCAAAAACAAAAACTCGGAAAAAAACCTCATCTTCACCAAAAAAGGCAACAAAGAAAGCCAATAATAAAAATCTTGAAATAATATCTATATGTATTGCGGCATTTGCCATCATACTCTTTGTTTGTGTATATACAAACAGCGCAGGGTGGTTCGGAAAGGCCATTTCTTCTTTTATGAGGGGCACTTTCGGTATAGGCGCATACATAATACCCCCTCTGGCTTTGTGTATGGTTGTGCACTTTTTTGCTTCCAAAACACAAAATAAGACAAAAAAATATGTGCTTATCGGTGTTACTTTTGCAGATTTTATTGCAATTTGTCATCTTTTGTTTGCTTCTTCCGTTAAACTGGAAGCGGTGTACAATAACAATTTGAATCACTTTGGCGGAGGAATTTTCGGTGCTCTTATTGCCAAACCCATACAGTCCTGCATAGGAACGGCGTGCACATATGTAATACTTTTTGCAGTTTTTGCCATAATGCTTGTTCTTATATTTGATGTCTCGTTTTCTGCTCTTATAGGCGCTCTTGCAGGCAGGATTTCATCTGCCGTGAAAGATGCGAAAAAGGAAATGGATGCTCCTGCAGAGAAAACTCCGCGCAAAGAAAAGTCAGTGACATCTGACGAAATTCCTCTTCCCGAGCCTCCGCCGGAGAGAGAATACTGGGAGCCCGAAGTTCCGTATGACGAGGAACCCGAAATAAATATATACAACGAAAGGGAAGAAACACCCGAAAAGATTTCGGATGATGAAAAAGAGACTCTCCACAAGGAAATTGAAAACGAAATTGCAGACGGCGGCGAGATAATGGAATATACCTATCCTTCCGTTGAACTTCTGGATGCTCCAAAAGATTCACAGAAAGCAAAGGATATGGGCAAGGAACTCAAGGAAAATGCTGCAAAACTTGTTGAGACACTGCGCAGTTTCCATGTGGATGCACAGGTTGTGGAAATAAGTTGCGGCCCCACCGTGACACGCTACGAGGTAAAACCTGCCGCAGGTGTCAAAGTGAGCCAGATTACCAACCTTTCCAAAGATATTGCACTCAAACTTGCTGCAAAAGGCGGTGTTATGATAGCGCCCGTACCCGGCAAATCCACAATAGGTATAGAAATAGCCAACGCTGACCCAAGTGTGGTAACTTTAAGAGAAGTTATAGAATCCGAGGAATTCAAAAATCACAAATCCAAACTTGCTGTTGCACTGGGAAAAGACATAAGCGGCGCTCCGGTAATAATGGACCTTGCCAAAATGCCCCATCTGCTTATTGCAGGTGCCACGGGAGCAGGTAAGAGTGTGTGCATAAATACCCTTATTGTGAGCCTTATGTACAAGGCAGACCCCAACGAAGTCAAACTTGTTATGATAGACCCCAAGCAGGTTGAACTGGGTGTTTACAACGGAATACCACATCTTCTCATACCTGTAGTCAAAGATGCCAAAAAGGCAACAGGAGCACTTTCATGGGCTGTTCAGGAAATGACGGAAAGATACTCCACGTTTGAAAAATGCGGTGTCCGAAACATTCAGGGTTACAACGAACTTATGGAATCGGAGGGGACACCCGAAAACAAGATGGCGTCTATTGTAATAATCATAGACGAGTTTGCAGACCTCATGATGGTTGCACCGGGCGATGTGGAAAACTATGTCTGCCGTATTGCCCAACTTGCAAGAGCCGCAGGTATGCACCTTGTAATTGCAACTCAGAGACCTGTTGTTAAGTTCATCACAGGTAACATCAAGGCAAACGTACCCAGCCGTATATCATTTATGGTTGCAAGTGCCAAGGACTCCATGACAATCCTCGACATGGGCGGTGCGGAAAAACTGGTGGGCAAGGGCGATATGCTCTATATGCCCGTCGGCGAAACCAAACCTGCCAGAATGCAGTGTGCATTCGTTTCCGATGCCGATGTTAAAAAGGTTGTAGACACCGTAACAGAAAACTGCGAGGCTGTGTACGACCCGAGCGTAATCGAAAAACTGGAAAAGGAAGATGAGTACAAACCCGACGGTGAAGATCCCGGAGATGCAGATGAACTCCTCCCCGAAGCAATAGAGATGGCAATAGATAACGGGCAGATATCCACTTCGCTTCTGCAAAGACGCTTCCGCATAGGCTACAACAGGGCAGGAAGCATCATAGACCAGATGGAGGCAAGAGGTATCATATCCGGTCTGGACGGCAACCGTCCCAGACAAGCCCTCATAACAAGAGAGCAGTATAACGAAATGCTTATGAAATAAAAAAACAGGAGTTGAATAATTTTGAATATAAGAAGAATAATCGGAATACTTGTCTCGTTTGTGATGATTTTTGGACTTTTTGCATCTTTTGTACAAGCGGCATTGTCACAAAGAACCACTGTCGAGTACGAAAAGGCAGTAGATGCCTTTATTCAGAACACTGTCCCTGCCGAACATGCAATGGGGGTTGACTATAAAGGATTGACAAAAAGCGAGATAAATGAACTTAAAGAAATTGTTGAGTCGGCAACAGAAGATTGCTCTGGCACACGGGATAAGGCATTTGCAATCTATTGTTTGATAGAAAGAACTGTTGACTATAGTTATAACTGCGGTGATAATCAACACTGCACTGATAGAGATTGTCCTGTCTATGATATTGAAAACGCATCGGGCACAAGTGCGCTTATGGCATATCATATATACAAAAGCGGTTTTGGCGTGTGCGAGGATTATGCCAATCTTTCGTCTGTACTTATGAAGATGGCGGATATCCCCACAATTCTTATTGCCGACATGGATGGAGCCCACGCTTTTAACGCTTTTCACGACGGAAATCGCTGGGTGTATTTTGATTCAACCTGGGCAAATCAGTATAATCCTGAAAAACATTTTGATATGAGTGTTGAATATATGCACTCCATCGGAAGTCACAGACTTCACTCTTTGCAATCGCTGGATAAGGACGGTATATTGTACGATGTGTGGTTCAGCGAGGAGCGTTATTGCTACATATCCGGTTCGCTTTCCGGTTATGAAACTATGGTTATTTCTCCGGGACTGTACGGAATAAAACTCGTAGAAGACACTCCTGTTATGCCCACTCATCCCGATGTGGAAAAGGTGATTATAGAGGACGGAGTAACGCAAATCCCCGACAACCTCTTTAAAGGCTGTACAAATTTGACGACAATAGTTTTTCCCGACACTCTCGATAGGATAGGTTCATATTCCTTTGAAAAATGTACATCCCTTAAAGACTTTACAGTTCCCGACTCCGTTACAACACTGGGTACCGCCATAATCGAATACAGCGGTGTGGAATATCTGAAAATAGGTTCTTCCATAAGTGACTGCCCCGGAACTTCGTTTCTAAACACCGAAAAGTTAAAAAAGGTAGAGATTTCCGAGGGTGTGGAAGAAATTTGCTACGGTATGTTTATGTACTGCAATGAAATAGAGGAGATTCACCTGCCGTCCACCCTCAAAAAGATAGGAAACACTGCTTTCTACGGAATGGAACCTATAGAAAAGATTTACTACAACGGAACAAGGGAAGATTGGAAAAAGGTCGCAGGAGGAACTCTCAACCCGGGAATTTCATCAAAAAACATAGTGTTTTTAAAGGAACCCGAAGTACCCGACAAAGAGGAGATTGAGCCCGATAACAAGGACGATGAAAAAGAAAACACTGAAAATAAACCTCAGGAGGAGAAGCCAAAACCTCAAAAGGATAAGGAACTGACAGAAAAGAATTATCACCTGCGTGAGGTGGAAATGCCAAAGCCAAATTCTTCGTCACAGGGGCAGACCAAGAAAGGCAAACTTTCCAATATAAAGAAGAAAAACACATACAAAAATCAATTTTCCGATGTAAAAAACGGACACTGGTATGCTGAGTATATACAGACTGCTTTTGAAACGGGAATTATTAACGGCAAGCCAGACGGAACATTTGCTCCCAATGATGAGGTTTCAAGTGCAGAGGTTATAAAGATGGCTGTGCTCATAAATTACTATTACAACGGACTTGGCGATGAAAAAAGCAAATTTACTCCGTCAAATGGTGAAAAATGGTATGATCCGTATATGGCATACGCATCTGATGTTTTCTTTGGCGGAAGAACAATTGTCGGAAATCCGCAGTTGCCGGCTACGAGATATTTTACTGCACTTATTTTTGCATCTTGTCTTCCCGATGCGGAATATCCGCAAACTGTTGATGTAACTTCGATTCCCGACGTGCCTTCATATTATGACTACTACCCATATGTAATGCAGTTGTACAGAGCAGGCGTACTCTCGGGAAATGATGACAAGGGAACTTTTGCTCCCGACAGCAACCTCACAAGAAGTGAAGCCGTTGCAATCGTAACAAG
>JAZNJU010000126.1:0-6151 GCA_045578205.1 Clostridia bacterium
ACGACAAAAACGTTATTGTTGAAATAAGAGGCGGTGCCGGCGGTGATGAGGCAGCACTCTTTGCAGCGGATTTACTGCGTATGTATTCGATGTATGCCGAAACAAGGCGTTGGAAAGTAGAAATGCTCTCCGAAAGCCCTACAGACATAGGTGGCTACAAGGAAGTCTCTTTCTCAATAACCGGAGATAAGGCATACAGCCGTCTCAAGTTTGAAAGCGGTGTACACCGTGTTCAGCGAATACCGTCCACCGAATCAGGAGGAAGAATTCACACATCAACGGTTACTGTTGCGGTTTTGCCCGAAGTTGAAGATGTGGAAGTCGAAATTAATCAGAACGATTTGAGAATAGATGTTTTCCGTGCCGGAGGTCCCGGTGGTCAGTGTGTCAATACCACTGATTCCGCAGTAAGAATTACGCATATTCCCACAGGTGTGGTTGTTTCTTGTCAGGATGAAAAGTCCCAACACAAAAACAAGGACAAAGCAATGAAAATTTTGCGTTCAAGAGTGTATGATATTTTCATACAACAGCAGAATGATGCTATCAGCGCAGAAAGAAAGAGCCAGGTTGGTACCGGTGACCGCAGTGAGCGAATCCGTACATACAACTATCCTCAGGGAAGAGTTACCGACCACAGAATAGGTCTTACTCTCCACAGACTGGATTCCATCTTAAACGGCGACCTCGATGAAATAATTGATGCTTTGATTACAACCGATCAGAGCGAGAAACTTAAAAATGAGTGAAACCATAATGACACAGATTATTTATGCTGACAAACTCTCCCAAGCGGCACAGTGTATAAAAGAAGGAGGTACCGTGGCTTTCCCCACGGAAACCGTCTATGGTCTTGGATGCGACGCATTCAACCCACATGCAATAGATAAGGTTTACAAAGCAAAAGGCAGACCAAGCGACAATCCGCTTATAGTGCACATTGCCAAAAAAAATGATGTTTTGAAACTTGCACAAACCGTAACCGAAAATGCAGAAAAAATCATGGATGCTTTCTGGCCGGGACCGCTTACTGTTATTTTAAAAAAGCGTCCCGAAGTGCCTTTCAGGGTTACCGGCGGCCTGGATACGGTTGCAATACGTCTTCCTGCCGATGAAATTGCAAGAAAACTCATAGAAGAAAGCGGCACTTTCATTGCCGCACCATCCGCAAATTTGTCGGGCAGTCCCAGCCCTACAACCGCAAAACACGTTGCAGACGATTTGTACGGACGTATCGACTATATTTTGTCGGGTGACGATTCTAAAATAGGTCTTGAATCCACGGTAATTGATATGACAAGCAATATTCCTGTCATTCTTCGTCCCGGGGCGATCACAAAAGAAATGCTTTCGGATATTATTCCCGAAGTTATCTATGATCCCGCTTTTACCAATTCTGCGGACAGGCCCAAATCACCGGGCATGAAATACAAACACTATTCCCCGAAAGCATCTGTTGAAGTGGTAATAGGGGATAAGAACAAGGTTAGTGAATACATAAAAGAATCACTCAAAATTCATACTAATGCCGGTGTGCTTTCTTTCTACGGAATTGACTACGATGGTGCTGTTTGTGTGCTTTCAGCAGGCTCTGCTATGGAAGATTATGCTTCTTCGTTGTTTTATAATCTGCGCGTCTTCGACGAATACAAAGTATCGAAGATATTTGCAGAATTCGTTGAACTTGACGGAATAGGCGTTGCTGTCAAGAATCGGTTGTTTAAAGCGGCCGGAAACAATATAACAATACTTTAGGCGATATCTATGAAAATTTTGTTTGTTTGTACGGGAAACACCTGCAGAAGCCCAATGGCAGAAGCAATCTTTAATAACCTTTCTCGCAGTGAAGAAAAGGACCACATCGCTTTTTCCAGAGGTACATCGGTTTTGTTTCCACAGAAAACCAATCCAAAAGCAATAAAATCACTTGAAAGTCTCGGTATTTTCGGTTTTGAACATAATTCCGCATTGATAAGCGAAGAAGATATTTCTACATCTGATTTGGTTCTCACCATGACTGCGGAACACAAAACAACTTTGATTTCAGTGTTTGGCTTCAAAAGTAAAATTTACACTTTGGCTGAAAAATCACTTGGAATCCCGAAGGATATTTCCGACCCCTACGGTCTCAGTCAGGAAAAATACAATGAATGTGCCGCTGAAATATATGATGCTTTAAAGAGGTTGCTATGTACACTATAAAAATTGTATCCGGAAATCCTTGTTTTGCAGATGAGATTTTTTCTTTGGAGAAAGCATGTTTTAAAGATTTCTGGTCTTTAGAACTCATTTTTTCCGAATTGGATCGAAAGAATGGGGTGTACATTGTTTGTGAGGCAGATTCAAAAGTGGCAGGGTATGTAAATGCTTCTGTTGTACTGGATGAGGCACAACTGAATCGTATTGCGGTTTCGGAAGAGTACAGACAACAAGGAATAGGCACAAAACTTATTTCTTACCTCATTGATTATTTGAAAACACAATCATGTACCGCAGTTTTCCTTGAAGTCAGAAGTAATAACGAAAATGCTATCAGACTGTATAAATCTTTCGGATTTGTCACTGACTGTACAAGAAAGAACTATTATCATAACCCCGATGATGATGCGCTATTAATGTCGCTTACAATATAGGACGGTGATTTAATGTCTTTAATTTTAGGGATTGAATCCTCCTGCGATGAAACTTCTGCCTCTTTGGTGGAAGATGGCAGGAAAGTACTTTCCAACATAATTTCTTCGCAGATTGATATACACAAAATATACGGCGGTGTTGTTCCGGAAATTGCATCAAGGAAACATCTTGAAGTGGTTAATTCCGTCATAAAAGAATGTCTTGACAGTGCCGGAAAAACTTTTTCCGATATTGATGCCATCGGTGTCACATACGCTCCCGGTCTTGTAGGGGCCTTGCTTGTAGGAGTTTCTGCTGCAAAAGCACTTGCATATGCGCTTTCTGTTCCGCTGATTCCGGTGCATCACATAAGAGCCCACATCTGCGCAAACTATATTGAGCACCCTGAACTGGAGCCACCGTATATGTGTCTTGTAACTTCCGGCGGACACAGCCATATTATCCTTGTGAATGATTACACTGATTATAAAGTTATCGGTCAGACAAGGGACGATGCAGCAGGTGAAGCCTTTGACAAGGTGGCACGTGTTTTGGACTTAGGCTACCCGGGAGGCCCGAAAATTGATGCCTTGGCAAAAAGCGGAAATGAAAATGCTGTTTTGTTTAAAAAGGTCAACTTTGGAAAAGGGAACTACGATTTCAGTTTCAGCGGTATTAAAACTGGTGTAATAAATCACGTTCACAATCTTGAACAAAAAGGCGAGATTATTAACAAATCTGACATCGCTGCAAGTTTTGAAAAAAGCGTTGTGGAAATTCTTGTAGACAATCTTATTGGTGCATCTGATGAATACGGCATTAACCGGCTTGCCCTTGCCGGAGGTGTTGCATCGAACTCAAGATTACGTCTTGAAATTGAAAACCGAAAGGGCTCAAAACAAGTCTTTTATCCGTCACCGATTTTGTGTACGGATAACGGAGCAATGGTTGCGTGCTGTGCATATCACGAATGGAAAGCAGGCAACGTTGCAGATACATGCTTGAATGCGATACCGTTTTTAAGCGTCGAACTCAATTAGTACAGGAGGGTAAAAAAATGAAAAAAAACAAAATCTTATCTCTGGTAATGGTTGCATTAATGCTTATGTCAATACCGACCTTTGCAAGTGCCAAATCCTTTGCCGACGTAACAGAGGAATCACACAGTTGGGCAGTAAAAGAAATTGAAACTATGGCAGACAAAGGCATAATTACCGGATACACCGACGGAACTTTTAAACCCGACAACGTTGTTACCAAACTCGAAGCATTACTTCTCACAGCCAGAATTCTCGGTGTGGATGCACCCGAAAATGAAGCAGTTTTAAATGCATCTATTGAAGCGTATTGTGAAAAAGTAGATACCTATGAACTGAATTTCGGCAGAGATGAAGTTTGCTATCTTCTTATGAAGAATATAATTAAAGAAAGTGAACTTGACGAGTACATCGGAAAAACCAATGTATCCAAGGGTATGAAGAGATATGAAATTGCCGTACTTCTTACCAAAGCCCTTGATGCAGAGAGTGAAGTAAGCAAGAATCTCATTACCTCTCTTGAATTTGATGATGCCGATGAAATCCCCGCATATGCAAAAAAATACGTTGAATACATTACCAAAAACGGTTTGATGAACGGTGTGGGCGACAACAAGTTTTCTCCGGATACAGACGTTTCAAGAGCGCAGATTGCCGTTCTCATGAGCAAACTTGCCAACCAAACCAATTATTCTTTCTTCTCCGGCAAAGTTGCTGAAATGGATTATGCATCAAAAGTAATTCGCGTTAAGAATGATACCGATTCTGTACGTTACATAATTAATTCTGATGTTACCTTAAGATTTGAGGGTGCTGAAATAACTGTGAACGACGTTGCACCCGGATATGACGCAATCATAACCTTAAAGGGTGACAGTCTTTATGCTATTGATTTTATAACTCCTCTTGTTGAGAAGGAAGTCAAGGGTGTTGTAACAGGAAAAACAACCGGAAACAAGGCCACACTCTCTTTCTATGTAGTAAATGATGATGATGTTACCTTGAGCACAGATGTTAAAGAAACATATCCTTTGAGTTCTTCTCTTGTTGTTACATACGACAACAATAGTGCAACAATTAACGAAATTTCAATCGGAACTTTTGTAAATGTCAGCATAAAAGAAGGCGAGATAGTATCACTCAACGGTTATCCCAAGACTAAGACTGTTACAGGTGTTGTTTCCAAGGTTGAAGTTACTCCTGTTTGCAAATTAAGCATAACAGCAACCAATGGTGAAGAATTCAATTACATTCTTGCCGGCGATGTTGAAGTTACCAAAAACGGCAAAAAAGTTACCCCTGCTGAAATCTATGCCGGTGATACCGTTACTACTACTGTAACATATGAAAGAATCACAAAGATTGTTTCCACCAGCAAAACTCAGGAAAAAACAGGTGTTATACAGGAAGTTATAATTTCCGCATCACCCAGAATAACACTCAAAACAAGTGACGGTGACATAACATATCCCATTTCAAATTCATGCGTATTGGATATTACAGGAAAGACTTCCCCGACATTTTATGATCTGCGTGTAGGCGTTGCAGTAACTCTTACCATGGAGGGCGAAACTGTTGTTAAACTTATTACCGATGCTTCGGATGGTGTAAGACAGATAACAGGTACTGTAACTTCTGTAAACACTTCTTACGGTGTAATCCAGGTTAACTTTACCGATACCACTACCGGAATATCCGTAACTGAGCCTGTTTTTGTAAAATCCAAGGCTACAATTATCGACATATTAACCGGAAATGCCATAAAACTTTCTGCAATTAACGAAGGTGCAAAAGTTACTGCGTTTGGTGTAAGAAACAGCGGTATTTTCGAAGCAACCACAATCAACGTAAGCAACAATTAATGTTTTTGTTCAATAATGCGAAATGTGTCTTGTTTAAAGCAAGACACATTTCTGCACTTTAAAAATTGTTTTCCGGTAGGATTTAGGAGTAATACATATGATAGAAATTTCAAGGAATTCTGAATGTTTTTTTGTCAGCAATGATTTTGTTGATACATACCTTTGCGAGGCAAACGGCTCTTTTGTTAAAGTGTACTTATATCTTCTTCGCCACTCCAACACTGCAAATCTGGAAATGACTGACATTTCCAATGCACTTAACCTTCTTGAGTCTGATGTTATACGTGCTTTTAAATATTGGCAAAAATTAGGCCTTTTGAGTTTTTCAAAACGGTCTGACAAGGATTTTTCCATAGAATTCTCAGCAAAGAACTCCGATTCCGGCAATGAAAGTGCCGATAACAGCGAGCATATTATCTCTTCAAAGAACACCACTCAAAAAATCTCCTCCAATCCAACCAAGTCGGAGGCCAAGCGGTCTTAGGAAGACAAACTGGTAAGACAACTCCTTGGCTCACAGAAACGACATGGCTACGATCCGACTTAAAGAACTCCGATTCCGGCAATGAAAGTGCCGATAACAGCGAGCATATTATCTCTTCAAAGAACACCACTCAAAAAATCTCCTCCAATCCAACC
>JAZNJU010000127.1:0-17706 GCA_045578205.1 Clostridia bacterium
CAACAACTTCTCATTCATGGAGTTCAATCCTCTGCTTATCAATCGTTTCGTTAAATCCAAGTCCCTGAGAAAGACTAAAAGCGATTCTATTGATTGCATGATGATTGCACGCTTCTTAATGACGGTAGAGTACAAGCCCTATCCGGCATTATTATATCATACCGAGAAGCTAAAGTCACTAACAAGATTCAGAGATTCTCTTATCAGACTAAGAACCCGTCAACTTGTTGAGCTTACAAACATCTTGGATAAAGTTTTTCCTGAATTCAAGCATTTCTTTGGGGGCAAGTTTTCTGTTACTGCATTATACATACTTTCTAACTACTCTTCACCTGAAAAGATTTCTAATATGAACTCTAAATCTTATGATGCTCTAAGAAAAGTATCCAAAGGAAAATTTTCAATGGTAAACTTTGCAAAGCTCAAACAACTTGCTAAAAACACCGTAGGAAACACTGAGGATTATTTACTGCAAGAAATGCAGATCATTTTAGAGCTTTACAGTCAATTGGATTCAAAGGTGGATGAAACAGAAGCTTCAATCGAAGAATGTATTTCTACTATGAATCCGCCTATGCTTTCAGTTCCCGGCATTGGCATCGAATCTGCTGCTGTAATTCTTGCCGAATTTGGTGATTTCTCTAAATTCAAAAATGCTTCTCAAATGCTTTCTTTTGCCGGATTAGAGCCAGGATATTTCCAATCAGGAACATCCGAAGCAACCGGCAGAATGGTTAAGCATGGTTCCTCTTACTTGCGTTACACACTCATGAATTGCGCTCAAACAGTTGTAAATTATGAGCCGACATTTGCTATGTTTTACGCGAAAAAACGTGCAGAGGGCAAACCTCATCGTGTAGCTTTATCTCATGTTGTTAAGAAATTACTGCGTGTTATCTACACTCTTCAAACTAGAAACCTTGCATATGATTCAAATTTTGTAAGGTAGTCATTATTCCAACTATTTTTTAAAGTCCTTGTAATACAGGGCTTATTTACCATGCACTTTTTTGTCCATTAAAATTTGTTTAGAAACTTTTCAAAAAAACTCTTGACTTTTAATAGTTAGTCACCTCAATCAATATAAATTTTCCCCAATTTTCCGTATCCTGTTCCGCCTCTTGGCGTTGATGATGGATAATCGGGATTTATGTGCATTTGTATTTCCTTTGTAAGTTGCTCTTTTGCGGTCGCCTTGCCATCTTTGAAAGTTATATTTTTGAAATACAGGTTTTCAACATGGCACACGGCATCGGGATCAAATACCTCTCCCCAGTCATCGGGGTTTTCGGAACCGTTTTTCCAAACGGCGGAAAGGGGTCCCACACTTACAAACTTCATTTTCCTCTTTTCCACATCTTCCATTGCGGAAAGCACATTGATATTTTCAAAGTGCAAATCATGACAGTCGGAGCATATGTCAAATATGCCGTTTACGGGAAGTCCGTGGAAACCGCTGGACTTGTTCTCGTCGATGTCTATGTCCTTGAACCACACATTGTATATGTTTCCGACAGTGCCCGAAACATCGTGGTAACCCTCGATTTCGGCATTGAAAATATTTGGCTGGCAATAGAGTTTGAAAGTGTATATACCGGAGAGCCTTTCTAAAATACAGTCCCTGATGTCACAGTCTACGAAATCATTTTCATAGACTTTTCTTCCCGGAAGAAGCCTTAGTTCATTGTTTGTAGTCTTATTGTCATGGACATACATTTTTTCTATGGTACCGAAAGTGATTGCCGATGTGTCCCAATCCCAGGCGTTTAATGCTACAATATCGTCACCCATATCCTCACCGCAGAGATTGCATATTTCACCGTAAGATGCAGGTCCGTTCACATGAACTCCGTCTCTGCCGTAGCGTATGTATGTTAAGTTACTTATGTGAAAGTGCTTTATGCTTCCCAGTTGAACTGCATAGTTTATACCGCCGTTTTTGAACTCAGCATTTCGCACTACAAGGTTTTCGATGTTTACAAATATCATAACGGAAAGAGCACATTTGTACTCGGGTGTAAGACCCGTTGCAAGCCGCTTGTCCTCGCCATCGGTGTCCTTTAACCCGCCGTCCCATATGCCTCCGTCTACGGATATGTCGGTATCAAAGTTCTCGTGTACTGCTCTTTTGGTTTCCGCGTTTATTATACTTTCGTTTCTTATAAGACAGGTGCGTAAATCGGGCATATTTGCAATGTGCTGATATCTGTCAAGTTTAAGTCTGAAACCCGACTTCATTATGATTGGTTTTTCAAGATACATACTCTCCCTTTTGGGGATTTCTATGCACTTGTACTTATCCAATGCACTCTGTATGGCATCGCCGTAAATCCTGAAGCCGTCCTTTTCGTATATAAGATTTTCAAACTCCTCTATGCCGTGCCAGTTGTAGTTTTCGGGGACATATTCGGGAACGTTTGAAAGAATTTCTTTTTTTATGCTTTCCACAACCATCATCCCTTTCAGTTAATAATTATACAACAGAAAAGATGCTTTTACAATCCCCTTTTGTGTTGAACACATATTATGGAAAAAGCAAAAACGCCGTCGGAAAAATTTCCAATGGCGTTTTCGGCTTATATACTTTTTTATTTAATATCTTCGTAAATTTTGCGTATGTTTTCGTATATAAACTCGGGTTTCTTTTCACTTCTCTCTACATCTTCCATCGTACCCTCACCGCTAAGCACAAAAACAGTACTTATCCCCGCGTTAACCCCACAGGCAATATCTGTATATAGTCTGTCGCCTATAAGAACTGTTTCCTCCGGGGAAAATCCCGCAGCCTCCATTGCAAGCAGTGCCATATCCGGCTGGGGTTTACCGATGAATTTTGGTTTTCTCCCTGTTGCAGTTTCAAGAATTTGTGCAATCGAACCGCAATCGGGAACGTATCCGTACCAAGTAGGACAAACCCAATCGGGATTTGTGGCAATATACTCTACTCCCCTGCCAAGAAGTATGCACGCATCCTCAAGTTTTCCAAAAGTTATCTCTGTGTCAAAACCCATACACAAACAATCTATGTCATCTTCCAACCTATCTGTTATATTAAAGCCGCTTTCTTTAAGTTGCTGTCTGAAAGATGCAGTGCCCAAAGCATATATCTTCTTGTAATCTTTATTCTTCAAATAAAGCACCGTCGCATCTGTGGACGTCAAAAAGTCTTCTTTAACGGTATCAATTCCAAGACTTTTCAATTTTTCTATGTATTTATTGACGCTCTTTGAAGAATTGTTGGTAAGAAAGATATACCTGCCTCCGATTTTTCTTATGTGCGCCAGAAAATCAAGAGTTCCGTCAAACAAATTATTATCAATATAAATTGTGCCATCCATATCCAAAAGGAAAAGGCGCTTATTCTTAAGATTACTCATGATTTTCACCCCAAAGCAAAGATTTTCCGGTAGAAACGGCAGAAGCACCGCTATCCAGGACTTCGAGTGTTTCCTCCCATGTTTCTATAAGTCCGCCTGCGATAATAGGAACATCAACGGCTTCCTTTAATCTTTTTATTGCTTTGCTCATATTTCCCGGCATTACTTCTATCATTTGTGCCTTTGAGGACTTAAGAGTTTCAATCGTAGTGTTTATGGATTGTGAATCCACAATAAAGAACCGCTGTACCGTGAATAATCCCAGTTCCCTTGAGTTCTTTATGATGCTTGTCCTTGTGCTTATAACTCCATCAACACCAAGCCGCCTGATATACTCTATTCCGCTCCTGTCACGACCGATACCTTCAGCCAAATCCAGATGCAGAAAAAGTTTTTTTCCGGCACTGTGCAAAATTCTTATGTCTTCTTCCAGCGAAAGGATGTTTGGAGAAAGATGAAAAACTATCTTAACATCCGAGGAAACCGCACAAATTAGTTCTTCACGCGTTCGCACTGCCGCAATAACTTTATTAGCGATGCTTTTTTGAAAGTGAGACATAGCACTTTTCCTTTCTTACCGAGGCTGAATTTATTATATTCTTGCAACCCCGGATTCTCTTGCAACCTTTATAACCGCTTCTGCTACCGCAGGTGCAACCCTTTTGTCAAGAGGCGAAACAATGATGTTTTCCTCGCTTATCTCATCATCGGGAATAAGCGAAGCCAAAGCGTATGATGTTGCAACTTTCATTTCTTCATTTATGCACTTTGCCCTGCAGTCGAGTGCACCGCGGAAAATTCCGGGAAATGCAAGAACATTGTTAATCTGATTGGGGAAATCCGATCTTCCCGTTCCCACAACCCTTGCTCCTGCTTTCTTTGCAACATCGGGCATAATTTCGGGGGTGGGGTTTGCCATGGGGAACAAAATTGCGTCTTTTGCCATGGATTTAACCATATCCGGTGTTACAAGATTTGGCGCAGATACACCTATAAACACATCGGTACCCATAAGTGCATCTGCAAGGGTGCCTTTTTTATTATCAAGATTTGTAACTTTGGCAATTTCCTCCTGCGCAGGATTATTGTCGGGATTTCCTTTGTATATAATTCCGAATCTGTCACAATATGTAAGGTTCTTTACACCCATATTCATAAGGTGTTTTCCTATAGCAATACCGGCACTTCCGGCACCGTTTATAACAACCTTTATCTCACCTATGTTTTTATTTACAAGTTTAAGCGCATTTATAAGAGCGGCGGCAACAACAATTGCAGTTCCGTGCTGATCATCGTGGAAAATCGGAATGTCGCATATTTCCTTGAGTTTTTCCTCGATTTCAAAGCAACGGGGTGCTGAAATATCTTCGAGATTCACACCGCCGAAACTTCCCGAAAGAAGATATATTGTGCGGACAATTTCGTCAACATCTTTTGATTTTACACAAAGCGGAAAAGCATCCACATCTGCAAATTCTTTGAACAGACTGCATTTTCCCTCCATAACGGGCATACCTGCTTCCGGACCTATGTCTCCAAGTCCCAGAACTGCAGTTCCGTCTGTAACTACCGCAACAAGATTTGAACGGCGTGTAAGTTCATAGGACTTATTAATGTCCTTATTGATAGCAAGACATGGCTCTGCAACACCGGGAGTGTATGCAAGAGCCAAATCCTCTTTTGAATTGATTCTTGCACGGGAAATAACTTCTATTTTTCCCTTCCATTCATAATGCTTTTTTAATGATTCTTGTCTGATATCCACTTTTTAGTCCTCCCATGGAAATTTATATTGTGTAAGTCCGAGTTCATCTCTTACCGCTGTGATTTCTTTCTGTACTGATTCATTAATCGGCACACCGTCTTTTCTTGCAAGACGGATTTCATATTCCTTCTCGCCGGCGGTATATATACGCTCGGCATCGGGTGCCTTTTTGGAAGCACGCATACTGCGGCAGATTTCCCCTGCCTTTCTGCGGGCAATATCTTCGCCCATAAAGTGGTCGGTGTCGATTGCTATGAACCAATGGCCTAACTGATAGGGACGGATATTACCGTTTTCATCCTTTCCGTCAAGGTCTTTGCCATATGCACCGTCCTGAAGAATAGATGAGAAAAACTCAACTGCAAGAGCAAAGCCATAACCCTTGTATCCACCAAGGTCCTCTCCTATTCCGCCAAGTGTCGTAAGTGCTGCGGTGCCTGTGCGGATTTTCTTAAGTGCCGCTCCTGCATCGCCCTCAATCGCTTCCCCGTCTGTTCCGATTATTGTACCGGGATGAACAGCCTCGCCTATTCTCTCGTAATATTCAACTTTTCCGTTCTGGGTGATTGATGTTGCACAGTCAAAGTTGAAGTCAAACTCTTCGTCCGTGGGAACACCTATCGTGAAAGGATTTGTACCGAACATACCCTCTACACCGTGAGCCGGCGCAACAGAAGGACGGGCGTTTGTACCTGTCATACCGATACAACCTGCTTTGGTTGCCATAGAAGAATAGTAGCCTGCAATACCGTAGTGGCAGGAATTTCTTACAACTACCATACCCATACCGTATTTCTTTGCCTTTTCTATAGCCATTGTCATAGCCTTATGGCCGATAACCTGACCCATACCGTGATGTCCGTCTACTACTGCAGTTGTAGGAGTTTCTTTTATAATTTCAAAATTTGTTACCGCCTGCTGGATACCTGCCTTGATACGATCAAGGTAAACGGGTTTAAAACGGTTTACTCCGTGGGATTCAATACCCCTTTTATCCGACTCTAAAAGCACATCTGCACAAATTTCGGCATCCTCCTTGGGTATTCCGTAACCCACAAATGAATCCACCACAAAATTTGTAATGGTTTTCCAATCAACAACATTTGTTTTCGGCATTGCTCTGTCCTCCAATTTTATTGTGTAAAAGAAAAAGAGTACACTTATCCCTTAAAACAAGTGCACTCCAAATCTCCAAGCATATACATTCTAATACATTTTTTGTTGTTTGTCAATATCTTGTTCTTATAAAAAAACCTGCTTCGCCAGATATCATAGTTACAGACAAATACGAACTTGATAACTATGTATCAGTATTGGAAATAGTAATCGGGCTCTACTGTCTCTATGGCACTATGGCTCATAATAACTCTTGTTGGCTTGTCACGAAGTTGAAGTATGGATGCAGGAACTTCCTGTGTGGGCTTTCCGAAGATTGCAAGTCTGGAAGTTAGTCTCTGCCAGGATACATGTGTGCCTGCGGTTGTGAGTGCATGCACGTCCAGAACTTCTTTTGCCATCATGGCATCTCTGGGACCCATCATTGCACCCTTGGGCGGAACCTTTGCAACTGATGTGTTTTCATTTTCGATATACATACAAGTTGCATAAAGAGGATCGTGAAAACCACTTTTTTCAGGATTCTTTTTTAAAATTACATTACCACAATGCCCTTTATATAACCTTTGGGCTTGTTTTCAAGTGTCTCAAATGCTTTGTTTATTTCTTCAAGTTTGAATTTGTGAGTAATGAGTTCTTCATTTCTGAACACATTATTATTTATAAGAGATACCGCACGGGTCATATCCTCTCTGGCATTAGCCGAACGTGTGGGATGTCCGCTTGTTATGCTTATACCGCGAGAGAGTGCAGGTCTTAAATCAAATGCACCGAGTGCTTTTTCATGACTGCTCATTACCACAAGACGTCCTGCATTTCTAAGATATTCAAATGCACTTTCAAGCACTGCCTCTATTCCTGTACCCTCTATAACAAAATCTGCCATATGTCCGTTTGTTATTTCGCTTATTCTCTCTGCTACATTTTCGTTTCTGGAATTGATTGTATGAGTTGCTCCGAACTTCTTGGCAAGTGCAAGTTTTTCATCATCTATATCCACCGCTATAACTCCTGCCAGAAGATTTCCGCCGAGCGCCTGTGTACACCAAAGACCCATAGCACCGCAGCCTATAATTACACCGTAATCACCAATTCTCGGCTCGGATGCGGAAATAACAGTTGCAATACACTTTAAAGGCTCACCCATTGAGTTTATAAACACAGCGTCATCCCTGAGTTTAAAACACTCTTTCTCGTCCACAGCAGTATACTGTGCAAAACCCTCGAAGGTATTTCCGGGAAGTACTGTTACCTTGTCTCCGACTTTAAAGTCTGTAACACCCTCGCCGAGTTCAACAACCGTTCCTGCCCATTCGTGACCTATAACCTGAGGGTAGTTGGTATAGTAGTCGTCTGTACCCTTCCAGAAGTTAAGTTCCCAGTTGCAAAGACCGCAAAGTTCCACCTTTACCAAAACCTGACCCGCCTTTGGCGAGATGTCTTCTTCCACTATTTCAAATTTTCTTTCTTTTACTAAAACTGCTCTTTTTCCCAGCATTTAACTTCTCCTCCCTTTTTGAAACTATAATCACCGCATGTTAATGTCGTTTCTCTGCCGTCCAAAATAAGTGTTGCTGTTGTATTAAATGGTATGGATACATTTATTTCACAATCCGTACCATCTTTTTTCCACCCAACATATATATCGCCGTATTCTGTAGTGAGTTTTGTATCCGCAAAGGAAAGTTCTTCTGCAATAAACGGCTTAAGTGTGAATGTCTTGTACCCGCCGTCGGGCTTTATGCCGGAAAGGCCGTACAAATACCATGAACCGATTGAAGTGAACGCCGTGTGGCTTCTTGCTCCTGTACCCTCCCAGGTTTCCCAAAGAGTGGTGGCACCGTTTGACAGCATATAGCCTATTGACGGATAGTCAGTGCATTTTAGCATCTTATATACAACATCATTCTTATTGAATCTGTCCAGAACCTTGAACATGAGTTCTGTTGCAACCATACCGCTGTTGAAAGTATAGTTTCTGTTTTTAATTTTTTCCACAAGTTTTCTAAGTACTTTGTCTGCCGTCTCACCTGTAACTATGTCTGCAAAAAGCAGATACACATCTGCTTCCTGCTCATCAAAAACACAGTCATTGTACACATATTCGTTTTTAAGTACCGAAATACAATTACTCTTTTCTTCAATATAGCACGCGTCTGCATTTATCCCCAGTTCCCTGCACATTGAAAAATAAAGATTTATACAGTAAATGTAGTAAACAGTATTTACAAGCCTTGGATGAATTTTGATAGCCTCAGGTTTGGGATCGCTCCACGGGAACCTGCTTGGCATTACCCAATCTCCAAGACACCAACTACCCTCTACATGACGGTTGATATATCCATCATCATCTTTTTGCGCCTTTAAGTATGAAAGCCACTTTTCTACATGAGGAATACTTTCTGAAAGAAAGTCTTTGTCGCCGTACTGCAGATAAAAATGCCACGGAACTGTTACAACTGCACTTCCCCACGCGTGTCCTCCGCAACCGCCCGAGTAAGGTGCGGTATACGGAACAAAACCCGAATCCATATCCTGTGAATCGTTGATATCGCGAATCCACTTTTTGTAGGTTTCGTATGCATCATAATTGTACACTGCAGCATTGGCAGACAGTTGTCCGTCTCCCGTATACGGCAGACGTTCTCTGTGCGGACAATCCATGGGTGTGCAACCGTGCATATTGGACAGTACCGTGTTCTGGTACAGTTTGTATATAGCATTTATACTGTCATCAGAACAGGAAAAACTCACTCTGTGCGGCATATCCGTACACACAAAAAGCGAATCTACATCCAAAACCTCTACACTTTCAGTATGGTTTATGTAGATATATCTGTATGTATGCCATACAAAACGGGGTGTATATACTTCCTCACCGTTTCCGCTTAAAATGTAAACGTCTTTTTGAATCTGGTTTATATCTTCGGGAACATAACCTACCGTCGAAGTATAACTTAGGTTTTCTCCGTCAAAATCTTCAGCATAGAAGATTTCCACCCTGTCACCCTTATTGCCCTTTAATTTGATTTTCGCAAATCCGCTTACAACCTCAAGGGCATCGTATATATCTTCTTTGATACATACCGCCTTTGTGGTTTTGATAACTCTTTCTCCCGGGCACATCTGTGAAATAATCTCTGCCTCGGGTGCCTTTATTAAGGAAGCATAATTGTTACAGGTATAGCCATTTTTAAAGAAATCTCCGTTGAATTTTCCTGCATCATATATTTCACCCGAAAAAAAGTTGTTGTGTATAATGGGACTTTCCTCAAATTGCCAACTTTCGTCTGTTTCAAGCACAAAGTCATCTGCAGTAAGCCTCAGAAAAGCCTTTAAATTACTCCCGTAATCAAAATCGCCTCTTATGGTCTTTCTCGCACTTTCTCTGTACCAGCCGTTTCCGAGCCACAATACAATGGTATTATCACCCTCAGCAAGATACTCTGAAACTTCATATGACAAATAGTACACACTTTTTCGTGTTGTGTAATCAAATTCGTTTATAAGATTGCCGTAGGTTACAGTATCATAATCGGTACGAACAGGTTGCATTATATCGTCGGAAACCTTTTTGCCGTTTATGTATAATTCAAAAAGTCCGAGACCGCAAACATTAACCGAAGCATACTCAGGTACTTTATTTAGTGTGAATTCTTTTCTTAGAAGCGGTGATGAAAATTCACCGGGTGCAGTTATCCAGGACAATGTTTCACCGCATACAAGCCCTGTTATAAACCACGAATTGTCACTTTTAAATGTTCCTTTATCGGTAAAAATCTCTACATTCCAGACATACTTTTTGTTGCTTTCGAGGTTTAATCCGTCGCATTTAACTCTTACACTTTGGGAACTTTCTGTTTTTCCGCTGTCCCAGTTGTAACTGTCATTATAAACCTGCAATCTGTACGCAGTCTGGAATTTTGCATCCGTATCCGAGATAGTCCATGTGAAGAGCGGATTTGTAACACCAACGGGATTTTCGCTGTTGCAACATTTGGTATGAATTTTCATGTTGTAGTCCTCCCTAAACAAATGCCTTAAACATTTTGTAAAAAGGACTCGAACACCGCCCGGTTTCGTGTGGGTTCAAGTCCTTTAATTCAAATTATCAGCCCTTGCTTCTGTCAAATATTTCGGCATCTGCCAAGGGACCGGTGGAAATTTTGCGAGGTTCTTCGCACCAAACACTGTCATTCATCATTGTGTTTTCTGCTTCTCTGATTAAATCGAGGGAACCATCGTGGAAACCGCCGTCATAATCTGTGTTCAAGAATGTTTCCAATATATCTATTGCTTCCCACTCGCCGATTGTTCTGCCGCCAAGGCAGAGAATGTTTGCATCGTTGTGTCTTCTTGTCATTCTTGCAAGATATGTACTGTTTACAAGCGCTGCTCTCACGCCTTTGAACTTGTTTGCAGCCATACTTATACCTATACCTGTACCGCAAATGAGAAGTCCGCAGCGTGCTTCACCGCTTGCAACTGCCTTTGCGACCTTTGCCGCAAAGAAAGGATAACGGGTCGCTTCAATATCGGGGTTATCTTCGGAGCCACAATCTACATATTCAATACCCTTACCTTCTAAATATTCGATACATTTGCTCTTTAAATAAAATCCTGCTGTATCGTTACCAATATAAATCTTCTTTCCCATGACTTTTTCCTCCTCATTTTGAATATTTTAAATTTTCGCCTATTAAGCCCACATACGCTCCCGTTTTCGATTCATTGGAATCTTTGTGGGACAAAAGCCACTTATTGCTTCCAAGACACATTTTTGCTTCAAGAGCATCTTCGTTGATGATTAGCGGTCTTTCGTAATTTGTCCCCCTGGGGAGCACGCAAACCACCTGATATGAATCTTTGGGTTCAAGCGCGCAAGGTGCATAGTGAAGTGTTGTGCCAAAAAGTTCTACACCCACACCTGCAGGAACATGAAAAGTCTCAATTTTCGAAGTATCATACTTTCCGTCCTCTATGTCCGACTGAAGTCCGAGCATTAAAACAATATCATCCTTTGCGATGTTGTATTCGCTGCTCTTATGATATTCCAAACAATTCAAGGTGTCATTTACACCGCTCACATATCCGAGTTGAATAGGCATTCCTCCAAAACCTCTGTTTTGAAGTTCGGTAAACACCTTGCAGTTTTCCAGTTCTTCCACGCTCGGAACATACTCTATGCCCTGAGAGGGAACATTGCATTTTTCAAGTGCTTCAAAAAGTTCCCCAAAATCATATCCCTCCAGAACAAGACCATATTTACAAAAGTCCTTATCAAATACTGATTTCACTTTCATAGCGATATTCGTATGATATAAATCATACTCTCCTTATTATTTTATTTCGTTGCAAACCTCCAAGATTGCATTAACTGTCTTGTCTATGTCGGCCTGTGTCCAGTCACAGTGAAGAAGAACATGATATGTTCTCTCTACTAAATCTATTGTTCTGGGAAGCATATCTTTACTGTATTCTTTGTTCAAATCCTTGTTTTCGGCAAGATTATAAGGATTTGTAGCATCACAGTGACTTCCGCGGTATTCCATAAGAGGTGTCCAGTTATAATAGATGTGCTTACCGCTGTCTGCAACGAGAATACCGTTGATTTTTCCGCTTATTGCATCTGCAAACTTGCGGGCAACAGCCTTGTCGTGGAACTGAAGCGGAAGTGTTGTACCAAGGTCACCTGCTTCGTCGTTGCTTGGTGCAAAGTTAAAGAGAGCATTATTGCCGAGAGCCTTTTTAACCTCTGCCTTAACACGGCGAAGGTCGGCTATGATACCATCCATTCTCTTAAGTTGCACACGCATAATCGCACCTGTAACTTCGTTTGTACGCATCTGTGTTCCCATGAAAATCGGCTCTGTGAGTTCTCCTGAATATGGACGGAATGCTGCACCGCCGTCATGATATATAAGTGCTCTTTCATATACCTTTCTGTTGTTGGTAACTATGCTGCCGCCTTCACCTGCCGAAAGAAGTTTCCAGTGATTGAAACTGAATGCACCTGCATCACCTATGCTTCCTACTCTGCGTCCTTTGTAGGATGCACCGTCTGCCTGACAAGCATCTTCCACGATGTAGAGATTGTGCTTTTTGGCAATTTCACAAATAGTATCCATATCGCAGGGATAACCGCAAATATGTACAGGGATTATTGCCTTTGTGTGCTTTGAAATCTTCTTTTCAATATCTTCGGGGTCTATTGTCATTGTTTCGTTGATTTCTGCAAGCACGGGGATAGCACCCACTGCGAGTACTGCGCTTGCACTTGCCATAAAGGTGTAACCGGGAACGATTACCTCATCTCCGGGGCCTATGCCAAGACCTGCAAGAGCAGCCATAAGTGCTCCTGTACCCGATGATAAGAGGATAGAATACTCTGTACCTATAACTTCGCTGAATTCCTTATCAAATTTTTCTGCTTCCTTAAGTGCAGTATTTACACGGAATAACTCTCCTGTTTCAAGTACACGTGCAACTGCTTCTGCTTCTTCTTTACCAATTCTGAACATGCAATTCCCTCCTGTATAGTGTTATTACATAAAAATTATATCATTTAGCAATACACCGAACAAGCCCATTATGTGTCTTTTTTTACCCAAAAATTGACCGTCTATCTGGCTGATTTAAAGATAGATATGAGTAAATCCATTTCTTCCTTTGTCCAGTCGGGATTAACGGGAACATATACCACTTTTGACAAAACATCCAGTGTTTTAGGACACATGTCCTCTGTATAATTCATCTGTAACTCCTGATTTTCTTCAAATTTGAAAGGATCAAACTTGGGATGAAATGCCCCCCTTTTATTCATGATTGGTGTCCAATGCTTATATATGTGCTTTCCGGTATCTATGGGAAGAACTCCGTTTACACCCTCTGCCTCTGCAAAGCATCTGGCTTCGCTTTCCGATTCAAACTTAAATGCAAGCATTGTACCGCAATCACCTTCAATATCGTTTGAGGGCACAAATGAATAGGTGTCCTTAAGCGCATCCATTATATATTTTTTATTTTCCCTTAAATCCGCAAGTATGCCGTCAAGACGGATTAATTGCTGTCTCAAGACAGCGGCGTTGATTTCATTTGTTCTGTACTCGGTACCGCAAAATGTTTCCTCGGCCACCGCCCCGAATTCTCCGTCGCTGTACAGGTAGGCAACCGCGCTTGCATCATGGTATATGAGTGCTCTTTCATATACACTTCTGTCCTTTGTAAAAAGTGCACCGCCCTCACCGCAGCATATAATTTTCCAGAAGTTAAAACTCAGTGCCCCCGCATCGCCGATTGTTGCAAGTCTCTTACCATGATAACTTCCCCCGTCTGCCTGACACGCATCTTCCACAATTTTGAGATCATATTTATCTGCAAGAGCACATATGGCATCCATATTGCAGGGAAATCCCTGAATGTGCACAGGTATAAGAGCCTTGGTATGCTTTGTAACAAGTTTTTCCGCTTCTTCTGCCGAAAACGTGAGTGTTTCGTCCACCTCACATATAACAGGAATTGCTCCCACTGCAACAACAGCCATAGCAGTTGCAATGTATGTATATGCAGGTACAATAACCTCATCTCCGGGTCCTATGCCAAGAGCGATCAGAGCAGATATAAGTGCTCCCTTGCCCGATGTCATTACAATGGTATTATCACAAGAAAACATTTCCTTTAATTTTTCTTCACATAGTTTTGTTTCCTGACAAGCATCATTGCATTTAAAAAGTTCTCCCGATTTTATAACTCTTTCTACCGCCTTTACTTCTTCTTCACCTATTCTGTACATGATAAATCCTCCCTAAACAATTTTGTCAAACAAATTATAGCATTTGTTTGGCAAAATACAAGGTCTCTGTCTGACTTGTTGTTCCCAAAAATTAACCAAAGAAAAAGACGGTTTGCATATGAACATACAAACCGCCTCTAACCACACAATTTTAATCTTCTTTAATTTCGACATTTATCTTCTGCCTGTACTGTCTGGGAGACATACCGGTATACGCCCTGAAGAGTCTGCTGAAAGTCTTGGCAACAGGTATTCCCACCTGCTGACCAATCTCTCCTATTGAATATGTCTTATACTCCAGAAGGTGTATTGCAAGCGTAATTCTGTAAAAATTAAGGTACTGGTGAAAAGACATATTCGTTACATTTTTGAACATTCTGCAAAAAACATTTGGTTCATACCCCACCAGTTTTGCGATGTCATCAAGCATGAGTTTTTCGTTGTAATGAAGTTTAACATAGTCAAATACCTTTTGCATTTTTATATATTTTTCGAATTGATTTTGTCTTTTTCGGTTGCCCGAAACATGCCTGGGTACAACACGGTAGAGCATTACAAAAAGTTGATTTATGTATCCTCTTATAGCAAGGCTCGACACGGCATCGGGATATGAGTATTCCTTGTATATCTTTTTTATGTAATCAATAAGTTTTTTTGCATAGGGTTTGTCGCTCCCGTGAGAAATTAAGGGCTCGTCAAATGATTTTTTTGCAAATTCATGAAAGGTTGAGTCCAAAAGTTGTGAGCCAAACTCTATGTCAAAAATTGCTGAATCATCTTCTATTATTAGTTGATGCATGGAAAGGCTGTCTATGAGAAGTACATCGCCTTTTTTAAGCAGATATTCATTTTCATCTTTAATTACTCTGACCTCACCCTGAATACAGAACATAAGTTCAATTTCGTTATGACAGTGATTCGGATATGATGTTTTAACAAAGGAGATAAAATACGCATCCTCTCCCATGAGAATTTTTTGGTATTCCATAATGCCACCTCTTTCAACACAATTATATATTGTTTCCAGGTTAAAAGCAAATGTTTTTTTGCATCATAAGTTGATTTTTGGGTAATAGAAAACAGTATTTGTCCTTGATTCTGCTATTCTGTGATGTTAAAATAAAGATAAAAATATACGGAGGATGTGTAATTATGAACGATTTCAAATTAGGATTTGCAAGAAAAGACATTACACCATCAGTGGGAACAAGATTATACGGATACCCCGGTGCAAGAAAGTCACAAACACTTCATGACGGATTAAGTGTAAATGCCTTGGTATTCCAAAAAGGAAGCGAAAATGCCATTCTGATAAGTGTTGATGTATGTACTATTCCCGATACGGTAAACCTGACACTCAGAAAAATGATTGAAAAAGAGACCGGTATTAAATATAACCACATCATTTTGCATGCAATACATACCCATTCAGGACCATCCCTCTCCGGCGATGCCGATGCCTCTGAAAAAAGTTGGGGCAGTGCAAATACAGAGTTTATAGAAAATATTTTGTATCCCCAAACCATCGCCTGTGTAAAGGAAGCATTTAACAGTCTCACCTCTGCAGAGATGGGCATAGGCGAAATACAGAGCCTTGTCGGTATAAACAGACGCGAATACACCGAAGACGGCAAAGTTATTTTGGGACAAAATCCCGACGGACCTCTTGATACAAGAATGAGGGTATTGTCCTTCAGAAAAAAAGACGGCGGAATTATTGCAAATGTAATCCACTATGGCTGCCATCCCACATCTGCAGGTCAGGCACCCGAAATTTCCAGAGATTGGCCAGGATATATGACGGACAGATTGGAAAGCGAAACCGGTGCACCCGCATTTTTCATTAACGGTGCCGAGGGAGATGTGGGGCCCAGACTTTCCAACGGAATGACAACGGGTGACATGGAGCAGACAAAGGAAATCGGAATAATTGCAGGGGAAGATGCAGTTAAAGCATATAAAACAATAAAGGAGTATTACGTCCCCGAATTCACCGTTAAAACAGGAGTATTCTCTCTACCTTTCAAAGCACTCCCAAGTGAAGAGGAAACCAAAAAGTTAATGAAAGATATGGGCAATCCCGATGACCTCATTGAAGTGGATGTTTTAGAATATGACAGATACAGAAAAATTCTTAAACACTATGCAAATGCACTTCCCATTGAAAAAGAATGGAAATTTGAACAGACATACATTAACATAGGCTCTGTACTTTTTGTTCCGTATCCTTTTGAGATGTTCTGTGAAATATCTATGAATCAGCAAAAGGAAAGCCCTTTCCCACACACACTTTGTCTTAGCAATGCAAACGGTGAAAGAGGATATATGCCTACCCGTGACCAGATACCATTCGGCGGATATGAAATCGACAGTTTTTGTTCATATAATGTGTTTATACTCGAAGAAGACGCTGACAAGCAAATTGTTAAAGCAAATAATGATTTAATAAATGAACTGTTTGTATAAAACTTCATTACACACAGTCTGAAAGAATAAGAAAGAGCAATTACCGTTAAACATGAAATGTTCCGGTAATGCTCTTTTAATTTTTATTAGTTTTTGAAAATACTTTCTCTAAGGCTCCCATAGTATGTAAGTACTGCTTTAATCCTATCACTCGTTACCAAACGCGAAGCAGTATCAAAAGATATCTATAATACACAATTAAAAGGTTGGTTGCCAATATGTTATTTCTAAAATGGACATCATAAATTATTTGACTAATATACCAAAAAACGCATAAGCGACTTGCGGTTTGTGTTTGCCTATGTTATACTAGTGTCATAGGTAACTCCACAAGCAGTGCCGTCAGCCTTACTTCGTCCTCCGTACCAAAATCTACCCAAAAATTCTTGGTTTGAAGTCTTGCACGGATAAACTTTTGCTAACTCGCCGAGAGTCCCTGCCGTGAAGCGGAGTGCATAGCACGAACGCTGAATGGTTCTAAGATTACAAGGATAAAACAAAAAAGCACTCACTAGAGTGAATGCCTTTTAGTGGTGCACCATCAGGGACGACGCATATGCTTCGCATCTGCCCTGCTCGCCCACCCAAGTTCTTTGAACTTCGGTACCGGGCTTCGCACCACTCACCTATCAAACAGTCCCCCGGACTGTTTGACTTAACGGTTCGTGCCCTCTCAGGGTTCGAGTCCCTCCCAATTACGGGTGCACGAAAAATAAAAGCACCCACTAAAGTGGATGCTTTTATTTTTGGTGCACCATCAGGGACTCGAACCCGGGACACCCTGATTAAGAGTCAGGTGCTCTACCAACTGAGCTAATGGTGCGTTCCGTCAACATTGAATATTATACACACTTCGGTGTGCTTTGTCAATACTTTTTTTCAAAAAAAGGAGTAAATAATGAATTTTTTTAGTATTGTATGCGAATTTAACCCTTTTCATACAGGACACAAGTATTTAATAGAGCAAACAAGGGCATAAACCGATGCCGAAGCAATAGTATGCATCATGAGCGGAAGCATGGTTCAAAGAGGAGATGTAGCAATCTTTGACAAATGGTCAAGAGCCAAAGCAGCAATTGAAAACGGTGCTGACCTTGTGGTGGAGCTTCCCGCATGCTATGTGCTGCAGTCTGCGGATATCTTTGCAAAGGGCGCGGTAGAAATTGCAAATGCTTTAGGCGCCAAAGGAA
>JAZNJU010000128.1:0-9335 GCA_045578205.1 Clostridia bacterium
GTCAGCGTGTCGACTTTATCGACACGCTGAAGGACGTAGCAAACGCTACGTCCTTATTTTACAAGTTATTTGTAAAGATAAAATCCGTTACCCATTATTTTTTGCGATTCGGAAAATACTACGAAAGCATTTTCGTCTATGGCGAGAATTCTCTTCTGGAATTTGTCCATCTCGCCGTCCTTTAAGGCGCAGAAAAGCATTTTTTTGTTTTCGTTGGTATAACCGCCCTTAACATCGATAAGTGTTACACCTCTGGAAGATTTTGTGACGAGTTTCTTCGTAATCTCGTCGCCTTTTTCCGTAATTACAAATGCAATTCTGGAGGCATTGAGTTTGGCTATGAGCCAGTCTATTGCCGTGGTGGACACAAAAAGTGCTATAATACCGTAACAGGTGAGGTTGATTTCCTTAAATATCACAAGAGATGCGGCAATAATGAAACCGTCTACCCCAAGGAGAATCTTGCCTATGGGCAGATTTGGAAAGAACGCCTGAAGTATTCTGCCGACTATGTCCGTACCGCCGCTTGAGGCACCCGTTGCAAACGCAATACCAAGACCCACCCCGTAGATAACAGCGCCGAAAAGCGCCGCAAGGAAAAGGTCAATTTCAATGGGCGGAAGAAACGCTGTAAACACCTCCACAAGAAACGAAAGCACAAGGGATATGTACACAGTGGTAATTACAAATTCTTTGCCCAGAATTTTGATTCCCATGAGAAGAAGAGCACAGTTAATAACTGCAAAACTCACACCTGTGGGAAAGCCGAAAGTATAGTGAAGTATGGTGGCAATACCCGACACACCGCCGTTTACGATTTTGTTGGGTGTAAAAAACATACTCACCGCAAAAGCAATTATTACGGCACTGAGTGTCCTTAAAGACCATATTACAATCGGGTTTCTTCTTACTATATCAGTTTTCATAATGAGTACCTTTAGTCATCTATGGAGTTATCTGTTGCACTTTCGTAGATTGCCAGTACCTCCTGTGATGGTTTCTTATCCAGAAGTGTTACAACAACAGATACCAATGCACCAATGATAAATCCGGGGATAATTTCGTATATTCCTGTAGCAGATGTAAGGGTAGCACCATTTGCAACAGGTGCCCAAAGCCAGAACATATCAACAACTGCACCGACTATGATACCTGCAACAGCACCCTTGTATGTATATCTCTTCCAGAAAAGAGAAAGAAGAACCGCAGGTCCGAATGCTGCACCGAATATACCCCAGGCATTGGAAACAAGGTCCATAATAGCCTGTGCAGCCTTACCTTTGCTGCTTGCGATAAAAAATGCAACAACGGATATCAAGAGAACTACTATACGGCTAACCCAGAGAGTTTCTTTGTTGGACGCATTTTTTCTTATAATAGGTCTGTACAAGTCGCTTGTGAAAGACGAAGCGGCAACAAGAAGTTGGGAGTCCGCTGTGGACATGGAAGCCGCAATAATTGCCGCAAGAAGCAGTCCTGCAATAAATGCGGGGAATACATATTTTGCAAGTCTGACAAATACCAGCGCCTGCTGTCCGTTTGCAAGAAGTTCCTTTGAAAGGTCTACACCATCGTCATAGACAAACATTCTTCCAAAATATGCAATAACGATGGTAGCAGCCAAAGAAAGCACAACCCAGATTATTGCAACAGTTGCAGATTTCTTAACCATGGATGGCTTTTCGATAGCCATAAATCTTACTATTATGTGAGGCATACCAAAGTAGCCCAGACCCCAGCCAAGACCGGAAATTATATCTTTCGGACTTGCACTGAAGAAGTTTGCAACGAATCGGAACTGTTCTCCATCGGGTCCCTCATATATTGTGCTCAATGCAGACTTATCCAGATTGTTGCCAAGTCCCACTACAATGGGTACTATGAGAAGTGCCGCGATCATAAGAAGTCCCTGGAAAAAGTCTGTCCAGCAAACTGCGTTAAATCCGCCAAGAAGTGTATATACAATTACTATTGCTGCAAATATGAGCATTGCATTTCCTCTGGTAAGAGAGGGAACAAGTGTTGTGAATACGTCAGTTCCTGCAACAAATGCAGATGCAACATAGATTGTAAAGCACACAAGGAAAACCACCGCACAAATGATGCTTAGTGTGTGGCTCTTGGAAGCAAAACGGTTGGAAAGATACTGAGGAAGAGTTATGGAATCGCCTGCTGCTCTGGAGAACTTACGAAGTCTCTTTGCAACAAGAATCCAGTTTGCCGCAGTACCTATGGCAAGGCCTATGCCAATCCATGCCTGGCCGAAACCAAAGGCAAGAATACTGCCGGGAAGTCCCATAAGAAGCCACGCGCTCATGTCGGATGCCTGCGCGCTCATGGCAGTTACCCAAGGGCCCATGGCACGTCCGCCGAGGAAGTAGTCTTTTTCTGTAACGTTCTTGGACTTAAAGAAAAAGAAGATACCTATGGCAACCATTGCCACAAAGTAAAGTGAAAATGCTAAAATGTCCATTTTTTGAATCTCCTGTCTTTTTACAAAATTTTCTATTATACATTGTATCATACCATAAGACAAATTGCAAGAAAAACACCCACAACTTTGTTTCAAAAGACCTCTGTGCACAAAAAATCCATCAATCCGGAGATTGATGGATTTTTGTTAATGGATATTATAACTTCTTTCCGCATACAACGCAGAATTTTGCACCCTGTGCATTCTGCTGTCCGCAGGTACAAAGTCCGGGAACTATGCTTGCGGAACCCACTATTTTGCTCATTTCATCATCCAACTGTGCCAGACGCTCGTTCTGTGCGTTAATCTGGTCAATTCTTGCGCTGATTTCAGCACAGATGCTTTCCAGTTCGGATCTTGGAATGTCACCGGGGTTTTCGCACATGTACTTGTAGACTTTGTTACCTATGATTTCAGCCAGTTGCTGTTTTTCGTCCTTTAAAGTCTTTATAACGCTGTTTATTTTGGATTTCTCGAGAACTGTTTTTGAGCCGGTACTTACGGTTGCAACACCTTTGTTGACACCGTCTCTCAACTTGTCAAAAAAATCTGCCATTTTAAAATCACCTTTCGAAATTAATTAATATTTTTTGAACGAGGTAACTTCATCATCAATAACCTGGACTTTCTTGCCCTTGCTGTTGGTAATGCAAAGTTCTCCGCCGTCATCTGAATAGTCTCTTAAGAATACTATCTTGCTGTTTCCGTAAACAGACCACTGATATACATCTTCCGCAACTGTAACAGGCTTTCCGCCGTTGTATCTCAAAAGGTCGCCTTCGCCGGTTTCTTCATCGCAGTCGTTGAGATAGTAGAATTCGCCGTCTTCATAGCCGTAACTTCTTACATTGTCATCGGAAATTTCAACTTCCTTACCCTTTATGTAACCGATAAGTTCCTGCTTATCTTCCTTCTTGTTCTTGCGGGCAACAATGAAGTCATCCTCATAGTATGTATAACTGGAGATTCCGGAAAGGATTTCCTTTTCGTCACCGAGTTCTTTGGACTTGATTGTGTATCTTACAAGGTCACCCTTGGTCTGATAGGTTTCATCATCAGTCTTGGTTGTAAAGAGATAAACATACTTGCCGTTTTCGGAAATTTCAACATCTGACAAACTGTTCTTTACGGTAGGTCCTGTTATAATCTTGCCGTCTTTTACTATACAGAATGCAGCCTTTTCGCTTTCGGAAGAACCGTATGCAACATCGGAATATACGCTGTACATATCATCCTCGTAGTCGCTCAACTTGATTTTCTTTACTTTTCCTTCTTCGCCCTTGGTGTAGTAAACTACGCTGTCCTTATCTTCTTCAAGTCTTTGATAGTCAATATATCCGTTGGAAAGGTTGGAGTCCAGTTTCTTGAATTCATCTTTTTCAAGAACATAGAGAGAATAAGAGGACTTTTTAATAGGATTCTGTTCTATCTGAAGTCTGATATTGTCTATCTGTGTGCACATATCCAATGCTTCGCGGATATCGTAGTCAAGGTCATAGTAGTCATCGGAACATTCGTCATACCACTCATCATATTCATCGTCATAGTTGTCGGAATAGTAACTGGGTCTCTTAAGGTGCATGTATTCATCCACACCGAGTTTAGCGGTAAGGTCATCCTCAACAAGGTCTTCGAACTTGTATTCCTTGCTTTCTTCCTTGATTGCATAGAGTTTGCCTGCAACAACTTCAAGGTCATAGTATTCGGAACCGATTTTTTCGCTCTTCTTGCCTTTTCTCATGTACACATCGCCTTCATCGTTTACATAGTAGATGGTGTCGAAGTTGGTAGAACCGTAAACAATGCTTGTTACGTCTTTGTCGAGTTTTTCGCTCTTTGCCTTGCCTGCGATGTTTGTTATGTAGAGGTCGTTGTCATCGTCTGTGTAGATGATTTTCTTGAAATCTTCATCAACATCCCACGAAGAAACATCTTTTGCAAGTTTTGTTTCCTTCTTGAGGTCGCTGAAGAACAAGTCTCCGTCGGATTCATACAAAACATTGTTTGTATCCGGTATCAGTATGTAGTAGGATACATCGGAAGCAATCTTCTTGCCCTCTGCCTTTTCGCTGCCTGCCTTTTTGTAATAAAGGTCATATGTGCCGTCGTCAGAAGCAGAGCCGGGATAGAAAACTGTCTTTCCGTCTTTTGTGAACTGAACATCGGAAATACTGCCTTCGTCTGTGAGTTCATATGCTTCTTTCTTGCCATGGGGCAAGAGGTTGATTTCGTCGTCTTTAACATATACAACAGGATATTTGCTGTAGTCAATTTCATCGTTTCCGAACATAGGACTGATGAACTTGTATGCGCAGAAAGCAACAAGTAAAACTACAATAACAGATGCTGCTGCAATTATAATCTTCTTGAGCGAACCGCCCTTTTTCACATCTTCATAAGTTTCTGCAGTAAATACAGGGTCTGCTGCACCCTCAGTCGCAGTTTCTGCTTCCGGAGCAACTTCCTCTGCTGCTGTTTCCTGAGCCACTTCTTCTGCTTGGGCTTCCTGCACTGCATCCTGAGGCTGCTCGTTATTTTCTCCACCAATATTTGTTCCGCAATTTGCACAGAATACGGAATCGTCGCTGATTTCAGTTCCACAATTAGGACAGAACATAAAAATCCTCCTCTGAAAAATATTTTTGTATTGCAAATAATAAGGCACACAGCCTCATTTGCTGTATGCCTTATTATAACAAATAGTCAAGATTTTGTCAATCGCATTAACGATTTTTCGGATATTTTATCGAATCACTTCATCACGGTCTTTAACTCTTCATTTCTCTTAATCTTATTGGTTGTTGTCTTTATGAGAGGCTCTGTTGTAATAACAAGTCCTTTTATATACTTATACATCGGCAGGGTTGTATTTATCTCTTTTATGCTCTGCCATATGCTATCATATATTTCTTCCTCGCTTTTTCCGTCAAAAGCGGAGGCATCGTAGACGGCTTTACACAGAATTTTGTCGTAACTTATACCCCCGTCCTCAGCGTAACCGTACACGAAACTTTCCGATACGCCGTCTATGCGGTTTACAAGAGTTTCCACCTCTTCGGGGAATATCTTCTTGCCGTTTTTCAGAACTATCATATCTTTCTTTCTGCCTGTTATAAAGAGGAACCCGTCATCATCCAGACAGCCAAGGTCTCCCGTGTTGAACCAGCCGTCATCTGAGAGCACTGCCTTTGTTGCCTCTTCGTTTTTGTAGTATCCCATCATGACCGTGGGGCCTTTTACTTTGATTTCGCCTATACCGTCTGTGTCCTTATTGTCTATGCGGACATCAATACTCTTCATAGGTATGCCGACAGAACCTTTTCTCCTGAATTTTTCGTTTTCGGCAGATATAACGGGACTTGTTTCGGTAAGACCGTAACCCTGCACTATGTCTATGCCTATGTCGTCAAAGAAACGCGAGGTGTCGGGGTCAAGCGGTGCCGCACCCGATATTATGAGCCTCATTCCTCCGCCGAGTGCCGAAAGAATACTGCCAAATACCGTTCTTCTGAGGTCGATTTTCACCTTGCGAAGTCCTCTTGTAAGAGAACGCATGGTCTTTACAAGTTTTTCCTTGCCCTGCTTTTTGACTTCTTTTTCTATGGTGGCGCGCATTCCCTCTATGAGGACAGGCACACCTACAAACACCGAAACTTTGTATTCTGCAAGGTTCTTCTTGATGTATCTTAATCCGTCGGGAAACACGGTAGTAACACCGCAGGCAAGCATAACAAGCATTGCAATTGAGCCGAATATGTGGTGAAACGGCAAAAACGCTATGTTCGTGTCTCCGTGGCGGATATCTTCGACAAGTTGCATATCATACACATTTGTAACAATACCCCTCTGACAGAGCATAACAGCCTTTGCCTTGTCGGTAGTACCCGATGTGAAAAGCAGTATGGACATTTTGTCGGGGTCAGCATCCACACATGTAAATGAAGTATCTCCCGACTCAACAAGTGCTCTTCCTTTTTCTATCATTTCCCAAAATGTCAGACCATCTCCCTCGGATGATACATACTCTGTAAGAGATGTCTTTCCGTTTGCCTTGATTTCGTTTATTTTATCTTCGTACTTGGAATCGTACACTATAAGTGAGGCTTCGCTTCGGATCAACGAATCCTCAAGTTCGCCTGTGCCAAGTTCCTTGTCTATGGGAACAACCACGCCTCCGCCAATCATTGTTGCAAAATAACTGACAGCCCATACATAACTGTTTCTGCCTGTAACAGCAATTCTCTTGTCTTTGAATCCCATTGAAAAAAGCGCAGTACCAAAGCAGTTTATGTCATAAAGAAAATCTTTGTAACTTTTGTGTATATAGTTTGTGCTTTTTGCACCTCCGTCCTTTATGATGAAAGCCAAATCATCACCATAACGTTTTACGGAGTTTTCCAGAAGACTTTTTACATTCGAAAAAAGTGTAGCCTTTTTGAAATTATCTTTTTCCATTAATTTATCTCCTTATAAAAAATGTGCTAATCTAATGTACGACATTAGATTAGCACATATTCCACATTTTGTCAACTCATATTTTAGATTTTTCCTTTTTGTGTGATATTGCCGTAAGTATTCCAAGCATTGCAAAACTGACTATCATGGAACTACCCCCTGCACTCACAAAGGGCATTGTTATTCCCGTGAGAGGTATCATCTTTGTAACACCGCCTATGATGATGAACGCCTGACAGGCAAGGGATGTTATTATGCACAAAGATAGCGCGCGGTCAAAGCCGTCTGTCACTTCCATGGCAATTTTGCATCCGCGGTAGGAAAGTATAAAATACATCATTATTATGGCAAATCCCATAAAAATGCCCATTTCGTAGCAGATGGCGGAAAACACCAAATCGGATTCTATAACCCATATATTATGCGCACCGCTAAGTCCTATGCCCGTGCCGAAAAATCCTCCCGAGCAAATGGCTTTGAGGGATTCGTATATCTGCTGTGTGCCCTGAGGTTTTCCCAGTTCCGCCTGAAAATTGTACACCTCGGGGTCAAGCCATATCTGCACTCTGTCCAGTGCCCTTGCAAAGGCACTGACCCTGTCACCAACCTTAAATACCGCAAAGACAGCCAGCACTGTTGCGCAAAGGTTTGCAAAAGGTATTGTGAGAGATACATCGTAGACAATCATCATGGCAAAATACACCAAAAAAAACAGCATTGCCGTTCCCAGTTCCCCCTGTATCAAAAACATAAGCAGACAAAGGTACACAAAGATGCCTATTACAACGTCTTCCCTCTTTATGCCGATTACCCTTTCTTTGAAACCCGAAAGTTTTTGTTTTCTGCACAAAACGGAAGCCATGGCAAAGCAGAAGCAAAGTTTTATAACTTCCGAGGGCTGAATTCCAACGCCCCCTATTTCCACCCAGTTTCTGGCGCCTCCCACTTTTGAAGCAAAAACCAGAGTGAAGATAAAGAGAGCAAAAGTTGCCAGAATGTACAATTTTGTCAGCCTCTTCCACGACTTGAAAGAGCGGTACACAATGTAACTTACATAGAAAATGCCTGTACCCACCAGAAACCACTTTAATTGATTGCGGGCAATTCCCATAAGCGATTTGGAAGGATTGACACTCTGAGCGCTCTGCTGAATACCCAGACTGTAGAGAATTATTATGCTAAGTGACGACAGCATTGCAACTATGAGGAAAGGATACGGGTCTCCGAGTTCAAATACAAATATGAGCGCATAGGTAACCACAATGGTTGCGCAGATTATAACCATGGCGGTTAGAATGTTTTTGTAATCAGCACCGGGATAGAAACTCATAAGAGAAAAGCAGATGATGTTGAAAAGAAGAACAGTAAGTACGGCGCCAAAGCGAAATTTCATCTCGGCACCCCCTACTCTTTGCTGTTTTCCACGAAAACGAACTTAAGTTCCCCAAAACCTATTTTGTCACCGTTTTTTAAAGGCACTTTGTAGTTTCCGATGTATTTACCGTTAAGCAAAGTTCCGTTTGTGCTTCCCTTGTCCTCCAGATAGAAATCCCCGTCTGCGAAAAATATTCTGGCGTGGGTCTGGGACATAAAGGGGGCAGGTATACAAATGTCGTTTTTACGGTTTCTTCCTATGGTGGTATCTTCCCTCACTGCATAGGATTCATATATTTTGTAATCAAAATTTCTCTTTCTGCCCGAAAGTTTCAGATATGCCATTCCCTCGGTAAGCACCCTGCGTGCGTGCTTTGTGTCGGAAATGTCCAGATATACCATCTTTACAACTCTCAGTATGAAAAGATACACTATTGCTATGAGAATGAATTTAACTACTCCTGAAGCAAGTTCAAAAATCCCCATTTAGGTTACTCCTCTTTTGTCTGTTAAAGTGTTTTCCTAAGATATTGTCCTGTGTATGATTTTTTGCACCTGCTCACCTCTTCGGGAGTTCCCGTGCAAACAATTTTTCCTCCCTTGTCTCCGCCCTCGGGGCCAAGGTCGATTATGTGGTCGGCAACCTTTATAACGTCCAGATTGTGCTCTATGACAACCACAGTGTTACCGCTGTCTGCAAGAATGTTCAGAATATCTATGAGCCTGTGGACATCTGCCGTGTGAAGACCCGTGGTGGGTTCATCCAGAATATACAGAGTTCTTCCTGTGGATTTCCGGCTAAGTTCCGTGGCAAGTTTTACCCTTTGCGCTTCACCGCCCGAAAGTTGGGTTGAGGGCTGACCTATCTTAATATATCCGAGCCCCACATCATAGAGGGTTTGCAGTTTTCGCTGTATCCGGGGAATGTTTGCAAAGAATTCAACGCCCTCTTCCACGGTCATATCCAAAACATCGCTTATGTTCTTTCCCTTGAATTTAACTTCCAGGGTTTCGCGGTTATAACGCTTGCCTT
>JAZNJU010000129.1:0-10975 GCA_045578205.1 Clostridia bacterium
TTACCAGTTTGTCTTCCTAAGACCGCTTGGCCTCCGACTTAGTGAACAAGAGCAACTGTGTACACCTCCCCTTTCCCGAAAGGAAGTTTCAGGGTTGCAAGCACATTATTTTTGTTGCCTGCTTCCGTTATTGTGAACTCCTGTGTTCCCGCAAGCATTTTCCCGTAACGGCTGAAACATCCGAAACCAAGATTTGGCGAAAGCAAAGTGTTTCCGTGGTAAAAATCCGCACCGACAACCTCGGGGCAGGCATTTACAAACCGTACATACGGATACAGAAAATTGTCTATTCTTATTTCGTCCATTTTTACTCCTCCTTGTTTATTTCATCTCCATTATATTCCTCATTGCTGTCAGCCGTGTGTATTTCCAGAGCCTTTTGAACCAGGATTACAAGTTTCTCCAAAGATGCCTCTATTCTTGCAAATTCCGCCCCAAAATCCACAAATTCATTTTTGGCAGAAAGTACTTCCAGATATTTTTTGGAAAGTTGGTCGATCACATAGCCTTTTGGTCTTGGATTGGGCTCGGATTTACTCCACTTTACAAGTTTCTCCTCGTTGAACGGTCTTGCAGACGGTGAACACACTGCCCTATCCCCCGCAGTTTTTCCGCCTGCGGCCTTTATGCCAAACAATCCTCCCGATTTACCGAAAGTTATGACCTTGGAGGGAGAAAGTTCCTCCGAACATTCTACTCCAAAGCACATGGAGTTTTCTGTCCACTCAACAAGAAGATTTTCGTCTGCAGAGAGTAATGCAACCTTGCTTAACATATGAACCCTTATTCCAACCGCGACGGCATTTGAACTAAAAACATCGCACACATACACGGAAAATCTTCCTTTTTCCGTTCCGCAGAATGCACAGTATAGTTTGTCATTGTGCCACACAGATGCAAGAGAGCGTATGTCACACTGCAAAACTTCCCGTGAAACCGTGTATGCTTTCTGTGAATAATCAAACCGGCGATACAAAAGGCGGTAATCCGCCGATACATAAATAATGTGGAAATTATAGTTTTCATCAACTGTTACATCATAGATACATTTTGAGCCGATACGGTCCACCACAACAGGTTTTGTACCGTAATCTCCAAACTGCGCAATGTGATGAACAAGAAGTCTTTCGCTGCCCTCAAGGCAATAGAAAAGGTGGAAACGTCCTCTGAGTGCCACCGCCCTTACTGCCCGAATGTGCTTTTCCTCTGACCTTTTCTCCATAACGCTGTATGTTGTGATTGTATCTTTGTGATACCTTATGTGCATAAGGTTTCCTGTCTTTGCAACTGCAAAAACATCGATTGAACCATCTTCTCCGAGGCATACGTCAAAATCGTCTTCCACTCCGCGCGCAAGGGTTATTCTCTTTTCATTTTCTGTCAAAACAAGTTCATTACCTGCAAGCACGGATACATATGAATTTCTTGCAAGTTTTTTTATTATAATAGTGTTCATACTAAGTCACCGCCAAAACAATAATCACAAGTAAATAATATGACGGAAAATACAAAAAAAGACCTTGTATGTATTGAAATATGGGATAGTTTGGTATATACTAATTATTAAATTACAAAATATACGGAGGTTACTATGAGTTACGTTCAGAAAAAAGGGATACTTCTGTCTCCCAAAAAATATTTTATTGATGCATTAGGTGCCATGGCACTCGGTCTTTTCGCCTCCCTGCTTATCGGTACCATATTCGGCACAGTGGCAGACTATGTACCCGCAGGCAAAGTACACGATCTGCTCCTTAGTATGAAAGAATATGCTGTTGCGGCGCAAGGTCCTGCCATGGCTATGGCAATAGGCTCTGCTCTCGGTGCACAGGGACTTTTGCTCTTTTCCCTCTGTGCAGTAGGTGTTGCTGCAAACACTCTGGGAGGACCCCTGGGTACATATGTTGCAGTACTTATCTCCTGTGAACTGGGAAAATTGGTTTATAAGTCCACAAAAATAGATATAATATTAACACCCACCTTTGTAATCGCTCTGGGCGTCGGAATATCTCTGCTTGTAGGCCCATGGATTTCAGATATTATGGCCCAACTGGGCAACCTCATTAAAACATTCACGGAAATGCAACCCCTCCTTATGGGCATGCTCGTATCCGTAGTTGTGGGAATTTGCCTCACCCTGCCCATAAGTTCAGCCGCTATATGCGCAATGCTGGGTCTTACGGGAATTGCAGGCGGTGCCGCAACTGCAGGTTGCTGTGCACAGATGGTAGGATTTGCAGTAATGAGTTTTGGTGCAAACAAATGGGGCGGTCTTATAGCCCAGGGACTTGGCACAAGTATGCTTCAGATGGGCAATATCGTTAAGAAACCCATAATCTGGCTCCCTCCCATCATAACTTCCGCCATAACAGGCATACTCTCTACCTGTGTATTCAAAATGGAAAATCCCATTGCCGTTGCTTCCGGAATGGGCACCTGCGGTCTTGTCGGTCCCATAGGGGTACTCAGCGCCAAAGGACTGGATGTTAAAGACGTACTTGCTGTTGTGCTCATATGTTTTGTACTTCCTGCAATTTTAACATGGTTTATAGCCATTCCCTTTAAGAAACTTGGATTAATCAAAAACTCTGACCTTAAACTCGATATATAAAAGGAGATTTTCCAATGACCGGAATAAGAAACTTCATAGCGGTGCTCACATGCAAACTTCTCATAAAAATTGGTGTTCTTATGGGCAAAAAAGGTTCTTCCGCCCCGGGAAGTGTGGCAATGAAGATATCGCCATCTCTCCTTGGAAGTCTTGCAAAACAAGTCAAAAAAGAAATCGTTCTTGTTTGCGGTACCAATGGCAAAACCACAACAAATAACCTCATATACTCTCTATTTACGCACGATGGAAGTAAAGTTGTTTGTAACAACGTGGGTGCAAATATGCTCCCGGGCGTGGCGTGCGCTTTCATAAGCAAAGCAAGTCTTTCCGGAAGACTTGATGCCGACTATGCCGCCATTGAATGTGACGAGGCAAGTGTGCGGCATATAGTAAAGCACATTACACCCCACAAAATTGTCATTACCAATCTTTTCCGCGACCAGATGGACAGATACGGGGAGATAGAGGGAACTGCGAAACTTCTTGATGAAGCAATATCCAAAGTTCCTGACACAACTCTGATACTCAATGCCGATGACCCGTTTACAAGACAGTTCGGCGCAGGAAGAAATGCCATCTACTACGGAGTTAGCGAAAATGTTCTCTCTTCCGAAGATACGGAAATACCGCTTTGTCCGCAGTGTGAAAACACCCTCACATACGAATACAGCCACTACAATCAACTTGGCAAATACGAATGTTCTTCCTGCGGATTTGTCCGCCCCAATCCTCACTACAGTGCTACAAGAGTGGATATGCAGGACGGTCTTAAATTTGTTCTCAGTTTTGGCGGTACACAGCACAAAATGAATGTGAATTACCGCGGTTTCTACAACATATACAATCTTTTGGCATCGTTTGCCGTATTTGAAAGCACAGGCGGAAAAATTGAAGAGGCAAAAAAAGTGTTTGATGCCTACAAACCCCAACTTGGCAGAATGGAGCCTTTTGCAATAGACGGAAAAAATGCAATATTAAATCTTGCAAAAAATCCTGCAGGTTTTAATCAGGCTCTTTCGGCGGTGGAGGATGACAAACGCACAAAAAATGTGCTTGTAGCAGTAAATGACATGCCCTCCGACGGTACAGACATATCCTGGCTTTGGGATACAAACTTTGAAAGTCTTGCCGGTGACAATGTAAAAGCCGTGTATGTTTCTGGTACAAGAATGGACGATGTGGCACTCCGACTGAAATACGCGGGTGTAACTAATGTTAAACCCATAGCGATAACTGCCGAAACACTAAAGGACTTCATGAGCGAAAGCGGAGAGGTATGTTACCTGCTTGTGAACTATACCGTTCTTTTTGAAACACAAAAAATCTTAAAGGAACTGGAGGGTAAATAAATGGAAATTAACATAGCAAATCTCTGTCCCTCCCTTTTTAATCACTACGGCGATGCAGGAAATATCCTTTCTCTTAAGTGGCGTTTGGAGAAAAGAGGAATAAAAGCAAATATAACAGACTGTAATGATTTGGAAAACACAGACTTTAAAAACACCGACATAATCTATATAGGCGGTGCCACGGAAAAAAGCATCGCATCGGTATATGACAGTATATGCAAGATAAAAGACAAAATAAGAGACTATGCCCAAAACGGCGGTGTTATCCTTGCCGTGTGCACGGGATTTGAAATGCTCGGAAAAAGTTTTGAAACAGAAAATTCAAAATATGACGGTCTCGGAATACTCGACATAACCTCAAAAAAAGGAAAGAAAAGGCTCATAGGAAACATTGTAATCCGAAGCGAAGAACTGGGATTTGATATTGTGGGATTTGAAAACCACATAGGCAGAATGAACCTCTCGGGCAATAAGCCGCTTGGAAAAGTGCTCTGCGGATTTGGGAATGACGATTCGGGAAGTGTTGAGGGAGTAATTTCCAAAAACATCATAGGCACATACATTCACGGCCCCATTCTACCCAAAAACCCGTCCCTTGCAGACTACATCATTGAAACTGCATTGGAAAGAAAATACGGAAAATGCACCCTCACTCCTCTTGACGATGAAGCGGAATTAAAAGCACACAATTATGTCAAAAACACATATCTTAAATAGCAAAAAGGCACTGCAGTGCCTTTTTGCATTATTATTTAACATTAATCTGTACGGACTTCATTGCGTCAAGAGCGTTTGCGTGGCTTTGCTCGGTAACCCCTGCACAACATCCTGAGTCAACAGTTACGTCCGCTTCGGGAAATGCGGATTTTAAAATCATGGCGTTGGATATTACGCATATATCCGTACACAATCCGCAAAGTTCTATCCTTTCTGGATTAGGACAGATATCTTTTATTATCTGTGCCAATTCAAGACTTCCGAAAGTTATTTTGTCCACAACTTTATCTGCAAAAGGTTTCAGTTCACTGCATATTTCCCATCCCGCGGTATCTCTCACACAATGCACCACGGGAAGTTTTTTGCCCTCGGAAGTTTCGAGGTAGTTTTCGCTGTGGGTATCTCTGGTGAATATGATTTCACCGTCAAAGTTTTTTACTTTTTTTGCAACCTCGGGAACAATCTTCTCTGCCATCTTGCTTCCGAGACTTCCCGTTATAAAATCGTTTTGCATATCAACTACAATCAGAAAGTTCATAGTACACCTCCCAATAATTATAAAGTGTTTTCTCTGTTTCTGTACATAACAAACTTACTGAACAGAAATTCCAACACAAAATTGGAAAGCAAGGTTACAGCAAGAATTATGTAATCGTTGATTCCCGCCTTTTCTGCCAGGTGTCCTAAAATAGTGGACACGGGTGTAAACACTGCGTAGAATCCGAACAATTTGAGCATTGCAACAGGTACATTTACTGCGGCCTTGAATGTGTAGCGTCTGTTGAAAGTGAAATTCCACACTATGGACAAAACGAGCGACACAAGGTATGACGGCCAATATATCCACCCAAAAAGTTCGTTAAACAACGCAAAAGAGCCAACTTGTATTATCCCTGCAGAAGCAGAAAACAAAGTGAATTTCAACATCTGAAGCCATGAATTCTTGTTATTCATAAGTACCCCCTAACAAATGTACAAAATAACGGAGTGTTTGGTAACACTCCGTTATTTTAACTTTATGTATTATCTGAACAAGGGACCGTAGGTCTGGCATGCTCTGTAATCTGCACTTTCCTTATCCATTCCGAATGCGTTCCATGCACTGGGTCTGAAGATTTTTTCTTCGGGAACGTTGTGCATACATACAGGGATTCTTAAAATGGAGCAAAGTGTAATAAGGTCTGCACCGATGTGTCCGTAACTGATTGCACCATGGTTAGCACCCCAGTTGTTCATAACATCATATGCAGTCTTGAAAGCACCTTCGCCTGTGCATCTGGGAGCAAACCATGTGCAGGGCCAAGTATAGTCTGTACGTGCCCAGAGTTTGTCGGATACTTCATCGGGAAGGTCTATTGTCCAACCTTCTGCAATCTGGAGAACGGGGCCAAGACCTTTAACAAGGTTAAGTCTTATCATTGTGGCAGGCATTTCGGCTTTTGTTAAGAATCTGGAAGAGAAACCGCCGCCTCTGAAGTAGCCGAGGTCTGCCATGTTCCATGTGGTGTTTTCCATAATAGCATCCTGGTCAGCCTGTGTAACTTCATACCAGGGTTTCATAACGCCGTTGCCGTTTTCATCCTTTGCAGCGCCGTTTGCATCGAGGCAGCAAGCACCGGAGTTGATAAGGTGAATAAAGCCGTCTGCTTCTTTAGCCTTGCCTTCGATGTCATATCCTGTTGCTTTCTTAACGGCATCGCCGCTCCAGTATGTTCTTACATCGGCAAACATCTGTGCTCTGTTTGTGAGAAGTTTACCAAAGAGCATACCAAAGGCGTTGAGTACATCGTTTTCGGTAGCGAGAATCATGGGTTCTCTTGCACCGTTCCAGTCAAATGTGGTGTTGAGCATAGCCTCGGGGAAATCACAGTTGGGATAGAAGTCTGTCCACTGTCTCTGACCCTGGAAGCCTGCTGCGATAGCATTGTGACCAACCATTTCTTCTTCGCAGCCTTTGGGAAGATTGGGGTTACCGTTCATAAGGTCTTTTATGATGCAAGCCATCTTAACAACAAATTCGAACTGTTCTTCTTTCTTTTCGGGAGAAAGTTGCATATTTTCGGGGTTCTTGTCAAAGCCCATCTTGCACTTCTCTTTTGCCCATTTGAGTGCTTTCTGGTATTCTGCTTCGTCATAGATACCCTCGGACATTCTTCTGATAACTTCTACCTCGTCTACGGATTCTACACGCATACCAAAGTAATCTTCGATAAATGCTGTGTCTATGATAGAACCTGCAATACCCATGCAGATAGAACCAATCTGGAGATAGGATTTGCCTCTCATGGAAGCGGCTGCAACTGCGGCACGGCCGAATCTCAAGAGTTTTTCCTGTACGTCTGCAGGGATGGATGTGTCTGTAGCATCCTGAACATCGTGACCGTAGATACCAAATGCGGGAAGCCCTTTCTGAGCGTGTCCTGCAAGAACTGCTGCAAGGTAAACAGCGCCGGGTCTTTCTGTGCCGTTAAAGCCCCATACAGCCTTGATGGTGTTTCTTTCCATATCCATTGTTTCGGAACCGTAGCACCAGCAGGGAGTAACTGTGAGGGTGATTTCTACACCTTCTTTTTTGAACTTTTCTGCGCAAGCCGCTGCTTCTGCAACACGGCCTATTGTGGTGTCGGCAATAACAACTTCAACAGGCTGTCCGTTGGAGTATTTGAGATTTTCCTCAAAGAGTTTCTTTGCGGCTTTTGCCATATTCATTGTCTGGTCTTCCAAAGATTCTCTAACCTTGAGAGGACCTCTTCTACCGTCGATGGTAGGTCTTATACCAATTTTAGGAAACATATTACTAACCTCCATTTAAATAAATTTTAAATTTAAGATAAGTATATTTTAATACAAAAAAATAACTAAGTCAACAAAAATGCAAACAATTCCAAACAAAGTCTATATACATCTAAAAAAAGTGTGGATATTTTCGGCAACACAAGCCGAAAGCGCAAGCATTGATTCAATATCTGACGCAGACGCACAACTTACAGGGGAATGGATATACCTGGCAGGAAGCGATATAACCGCCGTTCTGCACGGAAGTGAACTTGTCTGATAAGCCCTTGCATCGTTTCCGCCGAATCCGCTCTTTTTGTACTGGAATTTCAACTGGTTTTCTCCCGCAAGAGACACTATGAAATCATTTAATTTTCTGTCGGAATATGAGCCCTTGTCCATTATGGACAAAGCGGGGCCGTCACCCACAACTGTTGCCATGAGGTGCTCATTTGTGCCGGGTGTATCGGAAGCGGTTGTACATTCTAAAATAATTGCCGCATCGGCACAAAGGCGCTTTGCAAGCACCGTTGCTCCTCTGCAACCCACTTCTTCCTGAACACAGAAGCAAAAGTAAATGTCATTTTCATAGGTTCTCTTGACAAGTTCGCAAAGGAGAGCACAACCCACGCGGTCGTCCAGAGCCTTTGCCTTTATGATTCCGTTGCCAAGTTCTCTGTATGGCGAATCGAAAGCAATATAATCACCTTTTTGTACCATTTTTTCCGCCTCGTCACAGTCGGATGCGCCAATGTCGATGTACATATTCTTTTCTTTTATGATACTCTTTCTCTCTTCGGGAGATTGAAGATGAACTGCCTTTATACCGATTACACCCGGAACTTTTTTGTCCCCTATAACAACTCTCTGGGAAAGGAGTATTCTGTCGTCAAGTCCTCCGACGGATTTAAACTTTACATATCCTTCGTCGGTTATGTCGGAAACGATAAAACCGACTTCGTCCATATGAGCACTGAAAATGACTTTCTTTCCTGTAGGGCAACTACCTTTTTTGTATGCTATTACATTGCCCATTGTGTCAACTGTAACGGAATCTGCATAAGGCAAAATCATTTCCCTGATTTTTCTGCGGACAGCACCCTCGTCCCCCGATACGGCGTTTATTTCTGTAAGTTCTTTCAGTTGTAACATACTATTTCCTCCGCATCTTCAGTGTTTTCGACAAGGGCGCATATGGCATCAGCGGTGGCTGTTACATCGTCTGTATGAACAGTCTCCGCCATTGTGTGCATATACTTGAGGGGAAGAGAGAACAAAAGTGTGGGTATTCCGATTTTGGCTGTCTGTATTGCCCAGGCATCCGTTCCCGTATCGTCCCCGTCCACATCAATACTGTACGGTATATTATTTTTGTCCATTATCTCTGTTGCCTTTTTGCAAAGCAACGGATGGATGTTGGGTCCTTTGCTTATAACAGTACCGCTCCCTGCAGTAAATACATTTTCTGTTGCATCGGGTGTTTTGGCATGACACACATCTATTGCAACGGCAAAAACGGGGTCTATGGCAGTAGCAAGCGCCGCTGCTCCCCTCCTGCCAACTTCTTCCTGAACGCAGGCACAAAAGTGTACATGGAAAGGCAGGCTCTTGCCTTTTAATTTTTCCATAACCATGAGAAGCACTGCGATACCCGTGCGGTCATCCTGAGATTTTGCACTCACAAACTTGTCCCCGAGTTTTGCAAAACTGTCGGCAAATGTTACGGTATCTCCCACGGACACAATTTCTTTTACTGTTTTTTCATCATAGAATGTGTCGATGTACATTTCATCCATGGGGACTGCCTTGCTTCGCTCCTCGGCATCGGTTATGTGAGGTGGCTTTGCACCTATTATTCCGACTATATCCCTTTTACCGTGAATAACAACCTCTTTTGAAAGAAGTATGCGTGCGTCTATTCCTCCGATATTTGAAAAGTGCAGAAATCCGTTCTCGGTTATCTCCGTTACCATAAGTCCTATTTCGTCCATATGAGCCTCTATCATTACAGAGAGTGCATTGGGATTGGGGCTTTTTTTGACACCAATCACGCTTCCCAAAGCATCGGTTGTAACGCTGTCACACCAGGGAGAAAACATGTCTGCAATATCATCTGAAATCCTGTGTTCATAACCTGACACAGCGTGGAGAGAAGACATTTTCTTTATTGTGTTTATTATATCCATATCATGCACCTACTCGGTAAGACTGTTTACAATAGCCTTGTACACCTTGCCTCTCTCTTCGAAGTTTTTGAACATATCAAAACTTGTGCTTGCAGGAGAAAGAATAACGGAAACGTCCTCATCTTTTCTTATTCCCCGCGCCAGGGCATATGCGCCCTTGACGGCGTTTTCATATGTACTCTGCCGGACTATGGGAATGGTAACCTCCCCGCCCCCGAACGCCTTTATGACAGAATCTTCTATTTTCTGCGAAGTTGCACCTATAAGAACAAGGACTTTTACCTTGTTTCTTATTACAACACCCAGTTCGTCGTAGTTGAGGTTTTTGTCTTTTCCGCCTGCAATAAGGACTATGTCTCCCTCATGGGCAACAAGTCCTGCTATGGTTCTTGCAGGAGACGAACCGATGGAATCGTTGTAGAAGTTTACGCCTCCCACATTTCTTACAAACTCCATTCTGTGTTCCACTCCGCCAAAATTCTTTGCCACGGTCACAATGGATTCCGCATCAACAAAATCACATGTTGCGGCAATGGCTGCAAGATAGTTTTCAACATTGTGCCAACCCTTTATTTTTATATCCTTTATCGCTACTATTCTCTGACCTTTGTAGCAAAGGTATTCATCGTCCACAGTTGCCTGACTGTCGGAGTATTTTCTGGAGAAAAATTCTATACTGCCATTCTGTTTTCCTGCAAAGGACGCAGTAATTGCGTTGTCACGGTTTACAATGAGTTTTCCCGTGCTGTCCTGATTTTTGAAGATGTTTTCCTTTGCTTCCACGTACTCGCTCATATCCCTGTGGTAATCAAGGTGATTTGGCGATATGTTGGTTATAACGGCAATATGAGGACTTACTCTCATATTCATAAGTTGGAAACTTGAAAGTTCTAAAACAACCATGTCGTCGGGATAGATTTTGTCCACCATAGCCAAAAGCGGTGTTCCTATGTTTCCGCCAACGTGGCAACGGTAGCCCTCCTCACAAAGTATTTTGTGTATGAGTGTGGTAGTGGTTGTTTTACCGTCACTTCCCGTAACTGCTATCATCTTGCAAGGACAAAGAGCCATGAAAATTTCCATCTCACTGGTAATTTCCGTTCCTCTCGCCCTCGCTTGCGCTATTTTGGGATGAGACGGATTTATTCCGGGGGATTTGAGTATAATATCCTGACCGTCAAGATAATCCAGATAATCCGCACCAAAATGCCAACTGTCGCAAAGAGATTTGACCCTTGAGAGAATTTCCTCGGGTACATTCTCTTCTTCTTTTATGTCGCAAGCGGTAATTATGGTTCCGCAGGTTGCAAGAAAATCCAGAGCAGGGAGATTACTTA
>JAZNJU010000130.1:0-13244 GCA_045578205.1 Clostridia bacterium
TCGATGTCGGCTCATCGCATCCTGGAGCTGGATTAGGTTCCAAGGGTTGGGCTGTTCGCCCATTAAAGCGGTACGCGAGCTGGGTTCAGAACGTCGTGAGACAGTTCGGTCCCTATCTGTCGCAGGCGTAGGATATTTGAGGGGAGCTGTTCCTAGTACGAGAGGACCGGAATGGACGCACCGCTGGTGCACCAGTTGTCGTGCCAACGGCATAGCTGGGTAGCTAAGTGCGGAAGGGATAAACGCTGAAGGCATCTAAGCGTGAAGCCCACCCCGAGATAAGATATCCCATACCGAAAGGTAGTAAGGCCCCATATAGACTATGTGGTTGATAGGTCGGAGGTGTAAGTGCAGTAATGTATGTAGCTGACCGATACTAATAGGCCGAGGGCTTGTCCAAGAAAGAATTGGAAAGTTTATCAGAGAGATAGAAAGATATGTCGTATTTAGGAACTCAGTGACAATGACGCAGAGGACACACCTGTATCCATTCCGAACACAGTAGTTAAGCTCTGTAGTGCCGATGATACTTGGCGGGCAGCCGCCTGGGAAAGTAGGACGTCGCTGGGGTAAAAAATACACCGTACTTTTAGTACGGTGTATTTTTTTGTCCCGGTGAATATGAATTTCGATATGTTAGCGCGACTCTTGTGAATACCTTGACAAGGATTTCAAAATCTATTACAATGAGAAAAACAAAGAGAGGATGCAGAGGTGATTTGATTGACACATAATAAAACAAAGATTAAATTCATATTACTAACCTTAGGGATAATTATGACTGTATATGGATTTGTATTATGTATAATGTCAAATCTCAACCTCGGAACTGTGCTTATAGTTATTTTGGGAATTTTTGCAATGGGCATAGGGGTGTTTTACGAGAAAATCAATGCACTTGCAAAGACAGGTGTTATGAAATATCTTAAAATCTTTGTCATTTTAATGCTGTGTATAGAAGTTATATTGGTGTCTTTTATAGCGGTGTACGGTGCCGTTGACAATGTTACTTACAACGAGGACGCGGTTATTGTTTTGGGTGCCGGCATCAGGGGTGATAAGGTTACACTGCCTTTGAAACTGCGCCTTGACAAAGCAATTCTGTATCACAATAAAAATCCCGAAGCGGTAATTGTGGTTACCGGAGGGCAGGGATTTCAGGAAAGTGTTACGGAAGCCTATGCTATGGAAAAATATCTTGTTGAACATGGTATTGACAGGGACAAAATTATAAAGGAAGAAAGAGCCACATCCACAGCAGAAAATATGGAGTTTTCTAAGTTCTTGCTGGATAAACAGTTTGGTCACAATTATTCTGTTGTTATCATTACAAATAATTTCCATGTTTTTCGTGGCACAAGCATAGCAAAGAAGACCGGGTTTGATAATGTTTCACATATGCATGCAGACTTGCAATGGTATAATCTTATGCCATGTTATTTAAGGGAAAGTCTTGCTGTTTTAAAGATGCTTGTGTTAGGCTAAACAAATTTTTATTCTTGATTTGACATGGGGCTAGTAAGAATGTCGAATGTTGTCGAAAGGAAGTGCACAATGAAAAAAGTAAATGTAATGGAGAAATTCAATACTTCCTGGGGGTTGACTTTTATTGTTGAAAATGAATATTTCAATGTCGGAGATATGTTTTTGGATCAAAACAATGAGACTTATAGAGTTGAAAAAATTATAATGCACACGAGACCAACTAATATAAATAAGGTTTCATTAGTTGTAGCTAAATGCGATGGCATCTAGATTATACAGTCTTTATAGTAAAGAATGTCGAATATTGTATAAAACATGATCTAAAATTTAACAGAATGTATTGACGATGCACATATTTTGTGGTACAATGTATATACTAAAGTAAGGAGGTTATACATTATGGCAACTGTAAATATGAGTATTCGTATGGATACAGAGTTAAAAAAACAGGCGGATGCAATGTTTTCTGATATGGGGCTTAATATGACAACAGCTATGAATATGTTTTTGAGGCAAGTTGTTAGACAGGGAAGAATACCTTTTGAAATTGCAACTGATATTCCAAATGCAGAAACTGTTGCTGCTATTAAAGAAATGGATGATATGTTAAGTGGAAAGATACCGGCGAAAAGATATTCTAGCACAAAAGAGCTTTTTGAGGATTTAGAATCATGAAGTATCAAATAGAGATGTCAACCAGATTTAAAAAAGATTATAAGCTTGCTCAAAAGCGTGGCTATAATATGGACTTGTTAAAAGAAGTTGTTGATATTTTGGCTAACGGAGATCAGCTTCCGGAAAAACATCTTGATCATCCGCTATACGGAGATTATAGAGGATCAAGAGAATGTCATATTGAACCTGACTGGCTTTTGATTTACAGAATCGAGAAAGATTTGCTTGTATTGGGTTTGACTCGAACTGGAACACACAGCGATTTGTTTTAACTAAAACCGATGTAGAAGTTTCTGTCTGCATCGGTTAAGTTTTTACTCCAAACTTGTTATAAATAAGATGTTAAAAACATTGGCATCCAGATTATACAGTCTTTATAGTAAGATTGTCGAATTTTGTTTAAATATAAAGCCTTCCCCTTGATGGGGCTGTCAGCGATAATTGACGGATGAGGTGGAAAGAAAACGATTGCTTTCGCAATCTACACCTCACCACCGCCTACGGCGGAGCCTCTCCACAAGGAGAAGCCTTTGAGAGGAGCACGGTTATGAATTTTACAACTTGGTTTGCAATTGCTATTGCAATAATTGTTCCGGTAGCAACATTTATTTTTCACAAAAAGGAATAATTTTTTACTCTTAACTTGATACAAAGGATTACAAAAACTTCAAAAATTTATATACAAGAAAGAGGGAATTAAATTAAATGGAAAGAAGTAAAGTATATTCGCTAATTGAAGAGAAAAAAGAAGAATTGTTTTGTCTGCTTTCAGAACTTATAAAAATTAATTCTGAAAACTTTGGAACTAATGGAAATGAAGAAAAATGTGCCAAGTATATATACAAATATTGTGAAAGTCTAGGTCTGGATAATGATATCTTTTCTCCAATGGATATAGACGGATTTGATAAGCACCCTGATTATATTCAAGGAAAAAATTTAGAAAAAAGATACAATGTTGTATCCAGATATAAAGGTATCGAGGATAAGGATGAACTAATGATTATGGCACATACAGATACTGTACGAATAGGGGATGTGGCTGATTGGAAAAGTGACCCCATCTCAGGCGAGATATCTGACGGTAAAATATATGGTCGAGGCGCATGTGACGATAAGTATGCTATTGCAACTGCATTATTTATTATGAAACTTTTAAAGGAAAATGGATTTGAACCCAAAAGGAATTTACTCTTTGCGGCATATTGCGATGAAGAATACGGTGGTTCTCATGGAGCGTTATCTACTGTCTTAAAATATCCTACAGAAAGAATTGTGAGCATGGACGGAGTAGAGGGACAAATATGCCATTGCGGTTCCGGTGGAGGTGAAATGAAATATCTATTTCATACCAAAGAAACTGTTGATAGCGCAAAGACAGTAGCTATGGCCATTCCTGTTGTTCTTGAAGTTATTGAAAAATTTGCAGAAAGACGCTTTGAAGAACTGGAAAAAAATAGATTTTATAAAGGAACTATTATTCCAAAAACATCACTTAGATATATGGGCATAAAAGCTGGTGATGCCGGAGCGGACCTCGGTAAAGGTGAAGTGTATTTTGTATTTTACACTGATAAAACAAAGGACGAGATTTATTCCGAATTTACAGAACTCGAAAAGGAACTCAAAGAGCGTCTTTTACCGCTTGGTATTATAGGCGATGGCTTTGTGCCGGCTACAAGACATTTCCACTATGTATTTTGTGAACCTGATAGCGAGGATGTTATGCTCATGGTTGAAGCATCTAAAGAAGCAACCGGCAAAGAACCCATTGTGTGTGGCTCGTGTCTTTCGGACCTTTCGGTTATTTCAAAATATGGTTCGAAAAAAGCGTACGCCTTTGGAGCAGGTCGCGATTTTTCGAAAGAGGGTGGTGCGCATCAACCAAATGAGTATATCGAATGTGATAAATTTTTGGAATACACAAAAACGATAGCTTCTTATATACTAAAGGTTTTAGGATAAAAACTAAGAAACAATAATATTTTGAACACAACTTGATAGGTTTTTTTCTTAAAAACCATCTGCATCTAAACCTTATGCCTCACAATTGAGATATGTCGAAAGGAGAAACGACTATGAAAAAAATTCTTGTGACAATTTCTTTTGTTTTGGCAATTATCATTGCTTTAATTGTTGTAGGTAATGTTGCACTTGATTCGTTTAGAGCATTTTTAATGGGAGAGCCTGATGTTATTCAAGAAGTTGTTTCGCCCGACGGCAAATACGTTGCTTATATTTTTGAAGCAAATGGAGGAGCAACTACCAAATTTACATATAGGTTGTCCGTGTTAAAAAATGGCAAGAAACTTAAAGAGGGAGATATAGGTAATACATTTATAACATATGACGAGTTTGATGTTGAGTGGGTTGATGATGATACACTAAAGGTTAATAACATTTCATCAATATACATATTTAAACAAGAAACAAAAATTGATGATGTTAGTGTAAGTTATAATTACATAAAAGATTAAAAAGGGGAAATTTTATGCAAGAAGTACTGCCGAGTTATTATCACAAATTCAAATGTATTGCAGACCGTTGCACCCACAGTTGTTGTGTGGGATGGGAAATAGCCATAGATGAAGACACCTTGGAATTGTACAATTCTCTCACCGGAGAAATGGGAGAAAAAATAAGAAAACACATTAACCGGGAGGAAAGATGCTTTTCTCCGGACAAAAACGACAGATGCCCGTTTTTAAAGGAAAACGGACTTTGTGATATCATCTGCAATCTTGGGGAAGATGCTCTGTGCGACATATGCTATCTGCATCCGCGGTTTAAAAACTTTTACTCCTCATTCACCGAAACAGGTCTCGGACTTGCCTGCGAGGAGGCGGCAAGAATTGTGCTGTCGGAAAAGGAAAAATTCACTTTGGAAATTCCGCAGGGGGGCTGTGTGACTTCGGAAGAAAAAGAATTTTTCAAAATCCGCCAAAAAACGTTTGACATTTTGCAAAACAGAGAAAACAATATGAAAACAAGGTTGAATCTTCTTGCAGAAGAATTCGGATTGGAATTCCAATCCGTAAACACTGCCCGACTGTATTTATCCCTGGAAAGGCTCGACCCAAAATGGACAGAAGAACTCATAGTTCTGGAAAATGATGACTTTTGCCACAGCATTTTCGAAGATGAAGACCTGCAATTGTTTTTTGAAAATCTTTCCGTGTATTTCGTTTTTCGACACCTTTCGGGGGTACTTGACGGCAAGGAGTATGCACCGTGCATTAATTTTGTGCTTCAGGGTTGTGCTCTTGTAGGTGCCTTGTGTACACATTCCATAAAAAATGGCGCACTCACTTTCCAAAGAATTGCAGACATAGTGCGCATGTACTCGGCGGAAATAGAGTATTCCGCCGAAAACACAGAAGAGGTAATGAATCTTTTTGAAAAAATATGAGCATTATCCGGATTTGGTGCCAAGGAAGTCCAGAAAGTGTTTCACGTTGCCGTAGTAGGCATCTTTTCTGTAGTAACAGTATATTTCATATCGTTGGTTGAAATCCTCTACATTGAGCAGGGTGACCCTGTCGCTTTTAGCGGAAGTGTTTCCCTCGAGACCTACTCCGATACATATGCCCGATTCTATAAATTTTTCGTGGCAGTCTATGTCGTTGCTTTGCACTGCTATGTTTGGAGTAAAACCTGCCTTTTCGCACTCGCTCACAAGGAGTCGATGGGTGTTGCTTTGCTCACCGAAAGAGACAAAGGCTTCATTTTTCAGTGATGAAAGACTCATTTTCGCGTTTTTGGGAAATTTGTTCGAGGCGGCTTTGAGTACCAGTTTCAGACTGCAAAGGGAGAATCTTTCCCAGTTTGGATATGAGTTGCTTTTTTCGTCGATTATTATGTCGTAGTTATCGAAGTTGCTTTCTGCAAAATCAAAAACGGTTTTGAATGAAGTTTTGGGGTGGCTTTCCTTGTACTGTACAATATAGTCCGTAACGTCACGGCGAACGGAACGTACCAGCATTTTGATTTCACGGGTATCTTCGCGCGGAGTCGAAATGCTTTCTATTGTATTTTCCAGTTCGGCAAATACAATTTTCAGAGAATTCATAAGTCTCACACCGTTGGAATTCAATACAATCCTATTTGACTTGCGGTCAAACAGTGTGCATCCCAGTTCGCTTTCCAGCCTTTTCACCGATGCAGAAACCGATGATGTGGGAACCATGTATTTCTCCGCGGTTTTTGCGAAACTTCCTCCTACGGCACTTTCAAAAAAATATTTCAGTTGGAGTATTTCCATAATATCATTCCATTTCGTTCAGTTTTGTATAATTCGTAAGAATTGATTTATACTCTTTTTCATCATACCACAACTTCAAAGTTATAGCAAGCATAACTTATCGTATTATTTACATTGCAGTATCCGAGTGTTAGAATTGAGTTAATTAAACACAAAGGAGTTGCTTTTAATGAGCAAGGCAGACATAATTTTCTTAAATAACAAAGCCATGGCAGAACTCGGCGCAGCCGATATGGCGGCAGTTATAAATGATGTAGAGAGGGTATATGTATTAAATAACGAGGGTGACGTTATCGCTCCCGGAAAGTGTGTAATGCGCTGGGGAAAAACCGTAGAAGACGAAAATACATTAGGCAGAATCAATGCAATGCCCGGTTACATAGGCGGCGAATATGATATGGCAGGTATCAAGTGGATAGGAAGCGGTCCTCAGAACTACAAAAAGGGTCTTCCCAGAGCAAGTGTTACCATCATATTAAATGACCCCGACACCAAACTCCCCATATGCGTTGCAGACGGAACAGAAGTAAGTACTATGAGAACAGGTGCTTCCGGCGGTGTTGCTGTTAAATATCTTGCAAAGAGCGATGCAAAGGTTATGACAATCTGCGGTGCAGGTGCACAGGCTCCCACACAACTTGAAGCAGCACTTATCGGCAGACCAAGTATAAACACCGTATATGTGTATGATATCCGCCCTGAAAACGCAGAGCGTTTTGCAAAGGCTACCAAGGAAAAATATCCCCACATCAAGGCTGTGGCTGTATCCGATGTTGAAACTGCAGTAAGAGAAAGCGACATTATAGACTGTGTTACACTCGCGTCCGAACCTTTCATAAAGGGTGAATGGTTAAAAAAAGGTGCTCTTGTAATGAATATGGCGGACTATGAAGTTGACAATGAGTGTGTCAGACGCTCTTCCAAGGTGGTTGTTGACTACTGGGAGAACGTAAAGCACCGCATGATAAGTACCGTGGCTCTCATGTGGAAAGACGGTCTCTTTAAGGATGAAGACCTCTACGCAGAACTCGGAGAAATAGTAAAGGGCACAAAGGCTCCCAGAGAAAATGATGACGAAATCATATATTTCAATGCAGTAGGTGCAGGCATAATGGATATTGCGGTAACTGCACGCTGTTACAAAAACGCCATCAAAGAGGGAAAGGGTATTACGCTTCCTTACTGGGAATAATTCACAAAAATCCAACAAAAAAATGCTATATAAAAGTTTTATATTACATTGACTTTGAATGTATGCAATGGTAAAATAAAGGCACGCGAGGGAATTTTCTCGTGTGCCTTTATAATAAATAATACAAGTGGGTGATTGAATGCAGAAATTATTGGCTGCAGTGGATAAGTACCGCAAACTTATTTTGGATTCCGAAAGGTACATATGGAACAATCCCGAAACGGGATACAAGGAAGTGAAAACTTCAAAGTATATGCAGAAAACTTTTGAAAGCCTGGGTTATGAACTTACTTTAGCAGGGGATATTCCCGGTTTTTACACAGTAGCGGATACGGGCAGACCCGGACCAACAGTACTCATAATGGGAGAACTTGATTCCATAATTTGCCCTCAGCACCCCGAATGTGACAAAGAAACAGGCGCAGTTCACTCCTGCGGACACAATGCTCAGTGTGCGGCACTGGTGGGTATTGCTGCAGCACTTAAAGAACCCGGTGCTTTGGATGACCTCTGCGGCAGAGTGAAACTCTGTGCAGTTCCTGCCGAGGAACTTCTGGAAATAGAATACAGAAGCGAACTTAAAAAGAAAGGCATCATAAAATATTTCGGAGGAAAGGGTGAGTTCCTCTCCCGCGGATATTTCGACGATGTTGACCTTGGCTTTATGGTGCACACAGGCGCAGCCTTTGCAGTGCGCAACGGAATGGTTGGATGTATGGCAAAGAAAGTTACCTACAAGGGCAAGGCTTCCCACGCGGGCGGTTCGCCATGGAACGGAATAAACGCACTCTATGCGGCATCAAACGGACTTAGTGCTGTAAATGCAATCCGCGAAACATTTCAGGAAAAGGACATAATCCGTGTTCACCCCATTATGACAGAGGGCGGAGCCATGGTAAATGCTATTCCCGGAAGTGCTACTCTGGAGAGTTATATCCGTGGTAAGACCTTTGAGGGAATTATAGATGCCAACAAGAAAGTAAACAGAGCACTTATCGGTGCTGCACTTTCGCTCGGTGCTAATATAGACATAAACGACTTCCCCGGATACGCTCCCGTTATAAACGACAAAAACCTCATAGAGGTTACCAAGGAAGCCATGGCACTTGCACTTCCCGAAAGGGAATTTACATATTATGATGTTACAAGTTCCGGAAGTTCCGATATAGGCGACCTGTGCACAGTAATGCCTATTGTCCATCCCAGTGCGGCAGGTATGACAGGCACAAGCCACGGAAGTGATTATTATATTACAGATCCCGAAGCCGCTTGTGTAGACAGCGCCAAAATGCAACTTGGCATGCTCTATTTGCTTCTTAAGGACGGCGGTGCAAGAGCAAGAAAGATTGCAGACGAATATGTACCCATGTTCAACGGCAAAGAGGGTTACATGGAATATATGGATGCTCTTATGAACTCGGGCGACAGAATAGAATATACCGAAGATGGAAATGCGAAGGTGAGATTATAATGCAGTTACTTTCAAACGCAGTAGAAAAGTACGAAAAACTCATACTTGATTCTGAAAGATATCTGTGGAAAATTCCCGAAACAGGATTCAAGGAAGTGCAATCTTCTGCATATATGCAGAAAGTATTTGAAGATTTAGGTTATGAACTTACCCTTGCAGGCAATATTCCCGGTTTTTACACAGTAGCGGATACGGGCAGACCCGGTCCAACTGTGCTCATACTTGGCGAACTTGATTCTGTAATATGCCCGCAGCATCCCGAGTGTAATCCTGAAACAGGCGCAGTTCATGCCTGCGGACATCACACGCAGGGCGCGGCGCTCATAGGCATTGCGGCGGCACTCAAGGAGCCGGGCGTACTGGATAAATTCTGCGGCAGAATTAAACTCTGCGCAGTTCCTGCGGAGGAACTTTTGGAAATAGACTACCGAAGCGAACTTAAAAAGCAAGGCATCATAAAATACTTTGGCGGTAAGGGCGAGTTTCTTGCAAGAGGATATTTTGATGATGTAGACCTTGCATTTATGGTGCACTCCACAACACAGTTCTGCATAAAAGACGGTTCTGTCGGCTGTATGGCAAAGAAGATTACCTACAAGGGTAAGGCTTCCCACGCGGGCGGCTCGCCATGGAACGGTATAAACGCACTCTATGCGGCAACAAATGGACTTAACGCTGTAAATGCAATCCGCGAAACATTCCAGGAAAAAGACATTGTCCGTGTTCACCCCATCATTACCGAGGGCGGAGCAATGGTAAATGCAATCCCCGGAAGCACCACTTTGGAAAGTTATGTCCGCAGTGCATCTTTTGAGGGTATGGCAGAGGCTAACAAAAAGGTAAACAGAGCACTTGTGGGTGCGGCACTTTCACTGGGAGCGAACATCGAAATAAACGACTTCCCGGGTTATGCACCTCTCAAAAATGACGAAGAACTCATAAAGGTAAGTATAGAAGCGGCGCAGATGGCGCTCCCTGACAAAGAGTTCAAATACCTTAAGGGTATAGGCTCCGGCAGTACCGATATGGGCGACTTAAGTGCAGTAATGCCCGTTGTACACCCTTATGCAGGCGGCAGAGTGGGTACGGGTCACGGAGCAGACAACTTTGTGGAAAATCCCGTGGATGCGTGCCTTGGAAGTGCAAAACTCCAGTTGGCTATGCTTCTTATTCTGCTTGGTGATGATGCCAAAAGAGCAAAGAAAGTTATAGCGGAATACAAAGCACCTTTCGCTACGATAAAGGAATACATTGACTATATGGACAGCCTTGTAGACAGCGGTGAAAGAATAAACTATGCAGATGGCACAAGTGTTGAGGTGAGATTGTAATGAATTTGCTTGCGAAAGCGGTAGAAAAATACGAAAAAATTATGCTCGAAGCCGAGAGATATCTCTGGAGAAATCCCGAGACTGGATTTAAAGAGTACAAAACATCGGCATATATGCAAAAGGTTTTTGAAGACCTCGGCTATGAACTTACACTTGCGGGCAATATACCCGGATTTTACACAACTATAGACACAGGAAGAGAGGGCCCCACACTTCTGATACTGGCTGAACTGGACTCCATCATCTGCCCCCAGCATCCCGAATGTGACAAAGAAACGGGCGCTTCCCATTCCTGCGGACACCACGCCCAGTGTGCGGCACTTATCGGTATTGCAGGTGCGCTTAAAGAACCCGGTGTACTGGATAAGTTCTCGGGAAAAATCAAACTCTGTGCTGTTCCTGCTGAGGAACTTCTGGAAATAGATTTCCGAAGCAAATTAAAAGAGCAGGGTGTCATAAGATATTTTGGCGGAAAAGGAGAGTTCCTTTCCAGAGGATATTTTGATGATGTAGACCTTGCATTTATGGTGCACACAAGTTCCGCATTTTCCGTACGCGGAGGCTCTGTGGGTTGCATGGCAAAAAAGGTTATCTACAAGGGCAAGGCTTCCCACGCGGGAGGCTCACCGTGGAACGGAATAAACGCACTCTATGCGGCAACAAACGGACTTAATGCCGTAAACTCAATCCGCGAGACATTTCAGGAAAAAGACATCATCCGTGTTCACCCCATAGTAACCGAGGGCGGTGCCATGGTAAATGCTATCCCCGGAAGCGCTACACTTGAAAGTTATGTCCGCGGTTCTTCCTTTGAGGGAATAGTGGATGCAAACAAAAAGGTAAACAGAGCACTTATCGGCTCTGCACTTTCATTGGGTGCAAACATAGAGATAAACGACTTCCCCGGATATGCACCGCTTGTAAATGACAGGAATATGATGCTTGTGGCAAAGGAAGCGGCTGAACTTGCTCTCCCCGACAAGGAGTTTACATACACAGAATATATGGGCTCGGGAAGTACCGACATGGGCGACCTTTGCTGCGTAATGCCTGTAGTTCATCCCTATGCGGCTGGTATGACAGGCACAAGCCACGGAAGTGACTACTACATAACAAATCCTGTGGATGCGTGCGTGGGAAGTGCCAAACTGCAGATGGGTATGCTGCTTATACTTCTTGGCGACGGTGCAAAGAGAGCAAAGAAAATAATTGAAGAATTCAAGCCGCTTTTCCCGACAAAACAGGATTATCTTGATTTTATGGACAGCCTTATTGACAGGAGCGAAAGAATAGAGTATACTAATGACGGAAATGCAAAAGTACGTCTTTAAATTTCAAGGAGATGACAAGAAATGGAAAAATTAAGTTACTTTTTTATCGATGATGTTATCTGGGTTATGAGAGACATCGCAAGACAGAAGCCCAATTCTATCTTTGACAACGAGTACATGAAGATGTTAAAGAGAGCACACGACGACAATGGTCTTACTGTCCAACTCAATCTTTTCTACAGAACAGACTTTTTCTATGGAAACGATGAGTTCACCCTTTCCGAAATGCCCGACACATGGAAAGACGAATTCCAGGCAAACAAGGATTGGCTTCGCCTTGCATTTCACGCAAAGCAGGAATTCCCCGACTATCCTTATGTAAACGCTACATATCAGGATGTATATGACAACTTCAAGACAATAGAAAGAGAAGTAGAAAGATTTGCCGGTCCCGGAATGTATGCAGATGTTCTCTGTACACATTGGCTCCCCTTAAGTAAGGATGCCTGCAAGGCGCTTGTTGATTGCGGTATAAGACTTGTATCCCCCTCCGTTGGCGACAAGTGGGAATTTGACGGTGACGAAAGCAAACTTCCCTATGGTCACGCAGCAAGACTCAAGCAGAACAGACAGCCCGAGACAATGCTCTTTACAAGACAGACAAATGATGCGAGAATCCGTGCTTCTATCTGCGGTTACAACCATGTTTCCTCCGAAGAATTTGAACCCTGCAGATGGAGAAACTTCTCCATTAAGGATAAGGAATTAAACTTAGGCTACAGACAACTTGGCGGCGGTCCTTGCCTTAACCTCTATTCTTTGCAGGAAATCGAAGAAAAACTCAATGAACTTATAGCAAGAGATCTTGAATACATCGGTGTGGCTACACACGAACAGTATTACTATCCTGATTATCTTGCATATCAGCCCGATACTGCAGACAAGGTTTACCTTATGAGTAAGATTCTTCACGATGCAGGTTATAGATTTGTAACTTGCGATGAATTGAAATAATGAGATATACGGCAGAAGCAAAGTTGCTTCTGCCGTAATTTTTGAAAATAAATGTAAAAACAGTTGACAATATCTTTTAATTGTGTTAAACTATTTAAGTCACACGGAGAGGTGTCCGAGTGGTTTAAGGAGCTAGTCTTGAAAACTAGTGATGCGAAAGCACCCAGAGTTCGAATCTCTGCCTCTCCGCCATTTTTTTATCTAAATATTGTTTTATTTTATTCGGAGAAGTACTCAAGAGGCCGAAGAGGCGCCCCTGCTAAGGGTGTAGGTCGTTAACGCGGCGCGAGGGTTCAAATCCCTCCTTCTCCGCCACTAAAAAGACAAGTATTTTTGCTTGTCTTTTTAGTTTTCTCTTATATATTGAATAAAAATTTATGTTTTCTTCGATATTTACTCTTGCATATTTTGTCATTTCATGCTATAATAGTGAATGCTTTGTGCAGACAAAGTTCAAAACACAAGCAACTTCCCCGAAAGTGCTTAAAAAGCGAGGAAAAGAAAATGAAAAAATTCATAGGATGTTACAATCGATCGGTTATCC
>JAZNJU010000131.1:0-16236 GCA_045578205.1 Clostridia bacterium
AAATCGGTAAAGGTAAACGGTATTAATTTAGAAAAACTTAGTGAACTTATAGGAATTACCAACATGGTAATATTTACTCCCGAACACTTAAATCTCATCAAAGACGGACCGGGGGTAAGAAGAAACTTTCTGGATGTTTTCATAAGTCAGATAAAACCGAATTATTTCAATTATCTCATAAACTACTACAAAATTTTAAAACAGAGAAACAATGTAATAAAAAACAAAAAAATGATTTCCACAATTGATGTTTGGAATGAAAAACTTTCTGAATATGCTGTTCTCATATGCAAGTACAGAGATGAAGCACTAAGGGAAATAGATAAAAATATAAAAAAATATCAGTCTTATGAAAATCTTGACATTGTGTACAGTCCCTCTGTGAAAGACGATTTTTTAGACAAGGAAAATTTCATAAAGAAACTTGAACTTTCACTGGAAAAGGACATTGAGAAAGGAATAACTCTCATAGGTCCTCACAGAGACGATTTTGATGTTTTGCAGGATAAAAAGAGTTTAAGAAAATACGGCTCTCAGGGGCAGACACGTTCTGCTGTACTCAAAATCAAACTTGCAGAATGTGAAATAATAAAAAATATTACGGGAGAAGAACCTGTTTTGCTTTTGGATGATGTATTAAGTGAACTGGATCAAAGCAGAAGAGAATATTTTACCCACAATATTGATGGCCGGCAGGTTATTATAACCTGCACGGACAAAAACCTTACCTACGACGGCAAAGGAAAATATTTCTATGTAGAAAAAGGAACAGCAGAGCAAATTTTTTAAAAAATTTGCGGAGGGAGAAAAGATGTATCTTCACTTAGGCGGCGATGTGTGCGTCAGAATGAAAGATATTGTTGCGGTTATGGACCTGGAAACTTCGTCCACATCCAAAATAACCAGGGAATTTCTAAAGCACACACAAAAAAATCACGAAGTTGTAAGTGTAAATGATGAACTTCCGAAATCTTATGTAATTGTATGCAGAAACGGAAAAACCGTTGTGTATATATCCCCCATTTCTTCACAAACCCTTTTAAAAAGGTCTGATAATATAAAAGAATATTTCAAACTTCCGGAATTTAACTAACAGAAAGGAAAAAGTCTATGTCAAATCCAAACACAGAATACAACGAAAATCAAATACAAGTATTGGAAGGACTTGAAGCCGTACGTAAAAGACCCGGTATGTATATCGGTTCCACATCTGTAAGAGGTCTTCATCATCTTGTTTATGAAATTGTGGACAACAGTATAGACGAAGCCTTGGCAGGATACTGCGATAAAATCGAAGTAAGCCTCAACAAAGACGGCTCTGTAACTGTAAAAGATAACGGAAGAGGTATGCCTCACGGAATACACCCCAAGATGGGAATTTCCACAATCGATGTTATTTTTACAGTTCTCCACGCAGGCGGTAAATTCGGCGGAGGCGGATACAAAGTTTCCGGCGGTCTCCACGGTGTCGGTGCCTCTGTTGTTAATGCACTTTCCACAAAGTTGGAAGTTAAGGTACACGACGGCGAAAACATCTGGGAACAGAGTTACAAAGTAGGTGTGCCCCAGGGTGAGGTTACAAAAACAGGTAAAACCGACAGAACAGGTACGGAAGTTACTTTTTGGGCAGACCCTGAAATATTTGAAGAAACATGGTATGAATACGATGTTCTTTTAAAGAGACTTCGCGAACAGGCATTTTTGAATGCAGGAGTGAGGATTGTATTTTCTGACCTCCGCGGTGAAGAAGAGGTATCGGAAGAACTCTTGTATGAGGGCGGTATAAAGAATTTTGTCTCCTATTTGTATAATGACAAAAAATCCCGCAGAGAATCCATGGAAACAACTCACGAAAATGTTATCTACGTTTCGGGAAACAAGGAAGGTTCCATGGCGGAAGTTGCTCTCCAGTGGAACAACGGTTACGACGAGGTTATAGAATCTTTTGCAAACAACATTTCCACAACCGAGGGCGGAACTCACGAAACAGGTTTCAAGTCTGCACTTACAAAGGTGCTGGTTGAATATGCAAAAAAATATAAACTTCTTAAAGATAACGAAGAATTAACAGGCGAAGACGTAAGAGAGGGTCTTATTGCGGTTATATCCGTAAAACTGGAAGAACCCCAGTTCGAAGGTCAGACCAAGACCAAACTGGGAAATTCCGAAATGCGTACCCTTGTGGAAAATATGGTAAAGGAAAAACTTGCAGATTTCTTTGAAGAAAATCCCGTTGTGGGTAAGGCTGTTATAGAAAAGGCGCTGCTTGCATCCAGAGCGCGTCTGGCAGCAAGAAAAGCAAGAGAAGCCACAAGAAAAACACCTCTCGGTTCCAGCACACTTCCCGGTAAACTTACAGACTGTATCGTAAAAGACCCCACAAAGACAGAAATATACATAGTCGAGGGTGATTCTGCGGGCGGCTCTGCAAAGAACGGAAGAGACAGTAAGTATCAGGCTATTCTCCCCCTCTGGGGTAAGATGCTCAATGTTGAAAAGGCGCGTGCCGACAAAGTGTACGGCAACGACAAACTCACTCCCGTTATTCAGGCTCTGGGAACAGGTATTGCGGGCGAATTCAACATAGAAAGATTGAGATATGACAAAGTAATAATAATGGCGGATGCCGACGTCGACGGAGCGCATATACAGACACTTCTTCTCACATTCTTCTTCCGTTTTATGACACCTCTCATAGAGTCGGGCCACATTTATCTTGCAAAACCGCCTCTGTACAAACTTTCGAGAGGTAAAAAGAGTTTTGTGGCATTCAGTGATGAAGAAAGAGACCAACTCAGCGAACAGTTAAAAGACGGCGATCCCAATGCAAAGGTTGACATCAGCCGTTACAAAGGTCTTGGTGAAATGAACCCCGAGGAATTGTGGGAAACCACAATGGACCCCAAAAACAGAATTCTTCTCAAAGTTACTTTGGAAGATGCCGAAAGAGCAGACAAAATATTCTCTGTTCTTATGGGCGACGAAGTAGAACCCAGAAGAATATTTATAGAAGAAAACGCTCAGTATGTAACAAATCTTGATGTATAGAGCAGAAAGGAGCGTAAATTAAAATGGCAAAAAACAAAAAATATGAAGATTCACATTTTGAAGAATATTTCGATACCCAGACAATAGTAGATATAGACATTGAAAAAAGGATGAAAGAGGCATTCATCGATTATGCAATGAGCGTAATCGTGAGCCGTGCACTTCCTGATGTCCGTGACGGTCTGAAACCCGTTCACAGAAGAATTCTGTATTCTATGTACGAGGAACACCTCACATCGGACAAACCTTTTTTCAAATCTGCTACAACCGTTGGTAACGTTATAGGTAGATATCACCCCCATGGCGATGCTTCCGTGTATGACGCTATGGTACGGCTTGCTCAGGACTTTTCGATGAGATATCCTCTTATAGACGGTCACGGCAACTTCGGTTCTGTGGACGGAGACCCCCCGGCTGCATACCGTTATACCGAGGCAAGAATGAGCAAACTTTCCAACACTATATTGGAAAATATAGAGAAGAACACTGTGGACTTTGCTCCCAACTTCGATGAAAAGAGAAAAGAGCCCACCATTCTTCCCACAAGAATCCCTACTCTGCTTATAAACGGCAGTTCAGGTATTGCTGTTGGTATGGCAACAAACATACCCCCTCACAACCTCACGGAAGTGCTTAACGGTGTTATGGCAAAAATAGATAACCCCGACATAACCGTGGAGGAACTTATGGAGCACATCAAAGGCCCCGACTTCCCCACCAAGGCTTCCATTATGGGCAAAAGCGGTATAAGAAGCGCTTACCTCACAGGTAAAGGAAAGATAATTGTCCGCGCAAAAGCCCAGATTGAAGAAAGAAAAGACGGAACATCATCCATTATTGTTACGGAACTTCCCTATCAGGTAAACAAGAAGATGCTGGTTGAGTCCATTGCTGAACTTGTTAAGGATAAAAAGATAGAAGGACTTTCCGACATAGACGACCACTCCTCCGACAGAGTGGGTATCCGCCTTGAAATATTCTTAAAGAGGGACGCAAATCCGCAGGTGGTATTAAACCAACTCTACAAATTCACAAGACTTCAGGACAGTTTCTCCATAAATATGCTTGCAATATGCGACGGCAAGCCAAAAACTATGGGACTTAACGAAATTCTTGCGCAGTTTATAACATTCCAGGAAGAAATCGTCACAAGACGTACCAGATACGATTTGGAAAAGGCAGAGGCAAGAATGCACATATTGGAGGGTCTTCGAATTGCCCTTGCCAATATTGATGCAGTTATTGAAACTATCCGCAATTCCTACGACGATGCCAAGGAAAGACTTATGGAAAGATTCGGTTTTTCCGAAATACAGGCACAGAGCGTTCTGGATATGCGTCTTGCGCAACTGCAGAAATTGAACGGCGAGAAGATAGACGAAGAATTTAACGCCCTCACTGCACTTTGCAAAGAATACAGACTTCTTTTGTCCGACAGAAGCCGTCTTATGGAGAAGATTAAGGAAGAACTAACCGAAATCCGTGATAAATACGGCGATGAAAGACTCACAACAATAGAGCCTGCCATAGATATGATAGACGACGAAGACCTCATTGAAAGAGAAGATTGTGTCATAACCATGACCCATTTCGGCTATGTAAAGAGACTCCCTACTTCTACATACAAGAGCCAGCACAGAGGAGGAAGAGGTATTTCGGGTCTTTCCACAAGAGACGAGGACTTTGTTGAAACAATCTTCACCGCATCTTCGCACGATTACCTTATGTTCTTTACCGACAAGGGAAGAATGTACAAGATTAAAGCATACAGAATAGCCGAGTCGGGCAGACAGGCAAAAGGCACAGCCATTGTAAACCTTATCCCCCTTGAAGCCGACGAAAAGGTAACTGCAACCATTCCGATCAGCGAATTTTCGGAAGACAAGTACCTCACAATGATTACCAAGAGAGGATTTGTAAAGAAAACTTCTCTGGATGAATATGACTCCAACCGAAAAGGCGGTATAATTGCCATAGGTCTTCGCGAAGATGATGAACTTATTGAAGTTGCTCTTACCGACGAGGGAGACAATGTAATTCTGGCAACCAAAAACGGTATGTGTATTAAGTTCTTAGAAAGCGATGTACGTCCCATGGGCAGGGGCGCAAGCGGTGTAACCGGTATCAGACTTAAAGGCGACGATTATGTAATCGGCGGTAATGTCTGCAAAGAAGACGGACTTCTCCTTTCCGTAACAGAAAACGGATACGGCAAAAAGACAGACATCTCCGAATTCAAGTGCCAGTTCAGAGGCGGACGCGGTGTCGGTGCCTACAAGATTACCGACAAGACGGGACTTATTGCAGGTTGCAAGGTTGTAACAGACAATGACGACGTCATGATGATAACCTCCGACGGTGTCATAATACGAACCGGTGTTGATGAAATCAGCGTGTTCGGAAGAGTGACACAGGGTGTAAGGGTAATGAAACTTGCCGAGGGCGTGAATGTGGTTTCTATTGCCAAGGCAGACAGAGAAGAGGAAGAAGAGGAAGGTTCTTCGGAAGAAACTTCACAAGAAGTTTCACAAGATGCAAATGCGGAGACTTCACAGGAATAAAAAGTATTTTTTCAAAGAGAGCGAAATGCTCTCTTTGTTTTTTCTTTTAGAAAAGAAACAAAACCTTTCTTTGAGGTCAACGATAGTTGACGGATGAGGTGGAATGTTTCAAGGAGAGGTATATTTAGTTTTTAATGAGTTCCTCATTTCTTAAATAAGTTGTAATTTCTAATTACTTGGGAAAAACCGTAGGGGTGACCTGCAGGTGTCACCCCTACCACCCCTCCCCGTCCGCTGTGCAATACACAGGGAAAGCAAAATAAAAAGCCAATTCTATACCGAACGTTGCGGACGCAAGAATTTTTCTTGCTTGTCCTCACTAAACGGCACTTGCATTTTATGGAACTTAATTTGTGCAAGTGCCGTTTTCGGTAGAATTGGCTTTTGTATTTTTATGCTTTCTTTATCCTGCGTATTGCAATGCGGAATAGGAATAAGGTAGGTTTTGCTTTGGCAAAACCGATTATTTTATTTTTCTGCTACGGCAGAGATGTCATCATTGGCAGAAATAAATCTTTCTTCTGCATCCTGCTGAATCTTTTCGAGTTCTTCTATAATGTCTGTTATCTTGTTGAATAACACAAGGGGACGGTTCTCTTGTGTCGGGGTTTTCGCGAACACAGGAGAACCGTCCCCTTGTGTTCGCGTGTAGACAGGTTCTGTAGGGCAAGGGCATTCTCTTGCCGTAATTGTACAAATACCTGTAATTAATAAAAGTTATGGTATAAATTAAAAAATGCGCCGGCGATAGAGCCGACGCACGAAAAGCGTACAGCCCTATTTGTCGCCAAACAAAATCGATTCGTGTACACAAATGAACAGAACCAGAGCATGTACGTTTTTACTGAAAGTACAAATTCTGTCCATTTTGACACATATTCGATTTTGTTTGGCAAAATTATCGTATCATATATACATGTAAAAGTCAACACGAATTTTGTCGAATGAATTTACTAAAAAAACAAGAACACAAGAGAACCGTCCCCTTGTGTTCTTATTAAATCGGAATTTATTTCATTGATGCTTCATGTTCTTCCAAAGATTTTGTAAATATGTGAGAACCGTCATTTTTGTTTGTATCTGTGTGGTAGTAAAGATACTCGTGTTTTTCGGGGTTGATAGAGGCATCTATGGAATCTGCACCCGGATTACATATAGGTCCAACGGGTAACCCATCAATCCTATAGGTATTGTAGGGCGAGTCGAGTTCTCTGATGTTTTGAGCGATAAATGATGCAGAATCTGTGTTGTAGAGCCCGTCTGTGGCATCGTAGAGAACGGTGGCATCTATCTGATAGCGCATACCCTTTATGCTTCGGTTTTCGATAACTCCTGCAATGGTTGCCCTTTCGCTATGGAGTTTTGCCTCTTTTTCAATCATTGAGGCTTTGGTTATTATTTTGAATACATCCTTGTAGTTACCTTTTTTGGACTTGTACACTTCGTCAAATCTTTGGAGCATTTTGTCTACTATGTCGTGGCTTGTTGTATCCATATAGAACTCATACGTATCGGGGAAGAGAAAACCCTGAAGCACATAGTTGTAATCTGCTTTGGGGATTTCTTTCAAAAACTCGTAGTCATATTCGTCTGAAAGTGCGCCGAGGAAAGAATCTGCGCTAACTATCCCCTCTTCTTCCAGAAGGCATGCCATCTGTTCGGCAGAATACCCCTCGGGAAAAGTGATTTTTACCGTTTCTTTCAGAATTTTGGGTTCTGAAAGACGGGCGCAAATTTCTTCCGAAGACATTGCAGGACTTAAGGTGTATGTCCCGCTTCCGAGTTTTCCGTTGTATTTGCTTGTTTTCACCTTTATCATAAAAGCGCTTTTGCTTCGTATAAGACCGTTGTCTTTAAGAAGTGTGGCAATGCCGGCTGTTGAGGTGTTCTCCTCTATTGTAATGAGGACTTCCGTGCCGTTTTTGTCTTTGGGCACATTGGCAAAGTCCAGAACTACAGGCACGACGAAAAATAAAATCAGTGCCAATGCCACGATGGATGAAATAATGGTTAATGTTTTTTTCTTCATATGCGTGTCCTCTTTGACGTGTTTTCAAGAGATTTTATGCGGTATCGAATTCGTCATTTTAAAAACAAAAGGCAGCACAATGAGGCTGCCTTTTGAAATTATTGAATTAGTTAAGGACAACGGCTTCTGTTTCCTTGTCGAAGAGGTGAATCTTGTTGAGGTCAAAAGCAATCTTGATATCTGTCTGGGGAACAGCGGATGTTCTGGGGTTAACTCTTGCTGTGTAGTTGGTTTCACCAATCTTTAAGTAGAGGAATGTTTCAGAACCCATCTGTTCTGTAACTTCAACGTGAGCATTTATGATGCTTTCGGAAGAAGTTGCAAGGAATGCTTCTTCATCGTGAAGATCTTCAGGTCTGATACCGAGAACAACTTCTTTTCCTTCGCAGCCTGCTGCCTTAATCTTTGCAGCAACGCCTTCGGGAACTTTGATTGTGTTGCCGTCAAAGGAGAGTGTGTCACCTGCAGCACCAACTACGCAATCTGTAAAGTTCATCTGGGGGCTGCCGATGAAGCCTGCAACGAACATGTTAGCAGGAGTATTGTAAAGACCCATAGGTGTGTCTATCTGCTGGATAAATCCGTCTTTCATAACAACGATTCTTGTACCCATTGTCATAGCCTCTGTCTGGTCGTGGGTAACGTAGATGAATGTTGTCTGGAGTCTCTGGTGGAGTTTGGAGATCTCTGTTCTCATCTGAACACGGAGTTTAGCGTCCAGGTTGGAGAGAGGTTCGTCCATGAGGAATACCTTAGGTTCTCTTACGATAGCACGGCCGAGAGCAACACGCTGTCTCTGTCCGCCGGAGAGAGCCTTGGGCTTTCTGTCGAGAAGATGGGAGATGTCGAGGATTTTAGCAGCCTCGTTAACTCTCTTTGTGATTTCTTCTTTCTTTATTTTTCTTAATTTAAGACCGAATGCCATGTTGTCGAAAACGGTCATGTGAGGATAAAGAGCATAGTTCTGGAAAACCATTGCTATATCTCTGTCCTTGGGAGGAACGTCGTTCATAAGTTTGTCGCCTATGTAGAGTTCGCCTTCGGAAATTTCTTCGAGGCCGGCAACCATTCTGAGAGTTGTGGATTTACCGCAACCGGAAGGTCCAACGAGAACGATAAATTCCTTATCCTGAATATCGAGACAGAAATCGGAAACAGCAGTAACGCCGCCGTCATATCTCTTGTAAATGTGCTGTAAACTTAAACTTGCCATTTAATATACCTCCTAAACATTATAACACATATTAATTTAACATTATTCTACCATACTTTTTCGAACTGTTGCAATGGTTATTTTGCCAAAATAATCTTCTTAAATTATACAGATTGCATAAATTATAGCACAAAAATTGCCACAAAAAAATATTTTGAGGAGAAAATTAGAGTTTTTGCACAATTTGAGATGGGGTTTTTGTAAAAAAGTATTATATTGTGTATGGGTGCAAAGTTCAAAAAATAAAAAAACCACAAATTTTTGTTGTTTTTGCACAAACAAAGAGCGGTTTTACTCACGCACTTTGCTTATGTTTCCAAAAGAGCCACTTCTTCGGCAGTGAGTTCGCGTATCTGCCCTGTTTTGAGACTTTCATCAAGACAAAGCGATCCCATCTTCACTCTTTTTAAGTAAACCACCTTGTTGCCTATCGCTTCCATCATCCGCTTTACCTGATGAAACTTACCCTCTTTTATTGTAAGATACGCTTCGTTTGGATTTTCCTGTATATTAAGAGTTGCGCCCATTGTTCTGTATCCGTCGTCAAGAACTACCCCGTCTTGGAAAGAAATTACATCTTCCCCTTTCAAAGGCAGGTCACATCTTACAAAATACGTTTTGTCCACATGGCTTTTGGGCGAAAGTACCCTGTGAGTAAGGGCGCCGTCGTTTGTGAGAATGAGAAGTCCCTCTGTGTCAATATCCAGCCTGCCCACGGGGAAAACATCGTAGTGCCTCATATCTTCGGGCACAAATTCCGTCACCACGGGAAGACGTTTGTCAAAAACTGCGCTGACATAGCCTTGGGGTTTGTTCAGCATAAGATACAAAAAAGGTTTGTATATAATAGGAAGATTTCCGACAAAAATCCTGTCGGCATTTTCGTCTATCTGAAATGAGGCGTCTTTTACCACGGTGCCGTTCACGGTGACTGTCCCCTCTTTTAAAAGAATTTTTATTTCTTTTCGGCTTCCTTTTCCGCTGTTTGAAAGAAATTTGTCCAGACGCATTATTTCACCTCCCCTGTTTGTTCTTATATTATATATGTTTGAAACTCATATGTCAAATGTGGATAAATAAGGCAAAAATCGTTGTTTCGGAGGACAAGTTGAAAATTTATGTTGACAAACAAAAAACAATGGTATATAATTAGATGTGTTTTTTAATCGGCAAAGTATTTGAGGCAGGATAGCAAACACCGTTTTGTACGCGGCGGTTTTCCTATCGGGAGACGGCAGTCCTTGCCGATGTTTTGAATTTTCAACTGCTCAAGGAGGTGTAGAGTTAATGAAAAGAACATTCCAGCCAAATGTCAGACACAGAAGCAAGGTTCACGGCTTCAGAGCAAGAATGAGCGACAGAAACGGCAGAAAAGTTTTGGCTCGCAGAAGATTAAAGGGTAGAAAAGTTTTATCTGCTTAAAAACGATTGGGCTTCCCCAATCCTACAAACAAAAATGTAGGGAACGGCTTAAGAGACTTTGCAAAGTGCAAAGATACCCAAGACCGTTCCGTTTTTTGTATTTCAAGAGGTGTATTTATGAAAGGAACCATTAAACTCAATCGGGAATTCACATATGCGTACAGAAAAGGTAAAAAAGTCGTTTCCGATTGCATGGTTTTTCACATCTACAAGAACAAAAAAGAAAAAACATACCTTGGCATTACCGTGTCCAAGGCAGTGGGAAAGGCACACGACCGCAATCGTGCAAAAAGGCTTATTCGTGTTGCCTTCAGAGAATGTATGCCCTCTACCGGGTGCGGCTACAATGTTGTAATAGCCGCCAGGGCGAAGATGGCGTATGTACCTTATGAAAAGGTCATATCAGCCATGAAATATTGCATCGAAAAGTCTGATATTGTATGAAAAAAATTCTTATTTGCATCATAAAGTTTTACCGCAAGAGAATATCCCCAATCAAGAAGCCTTGCTGCAGATTTTATCCAACCTGCTCGGACTATGCCCTGCAGGCGATAACAAAATACGGAGCACTAAAGGGTTCATACCTTTCTTTAAGACGAATACTACGGTGCCATCCTTTTTCGGATGGCGGTTACGATCCACTAAAATAGGAGGTTGGAAATGAAATTTATCTACAGAGCATTCGGTTATATGCTCAACCTTATATATGGTTTTGTTGAAAACTACGGCATAGCCATTATTTTGCTTACTTTACTTATAAAGATTATTCTGCTTCCTCTTACTTTAAAGCAACAGAAGTCTATGACAAAGATGCAGCGCATCCAGCCAAAACTTCAGGAAATCACCGAAAAGTACAAGTACGACAAGGAAAGACAGTCCACAGAAACCATGAAACTGTACAAAGAGTACGGAGTTAATCCCATGGGCGGTTGTCTTCCCATACTTATCCAGTTTCCCATACTCATCGCGTTCTATCAGGTTATCCAGAAACCCGTTCAGTATGTTCTGGGTCTTGGTGTAAAGGATATATCTGCAAAACTTGCTTCTTTCGGCATTGCCGAAAAATCTGCAGGTGCACAGATTCTTCTTGCAAAGAAAATGGGCGAACTCAACTTTGACTTCTTCGGTCTTGACCTTTCGTTAAACCCCTGGGATGAGTTCAAACCCATCTTCACAGGTGATTTCAGCGTCAATGTGCTTGTTGCCCTCATAATCCCTGTTCTTGCCTGCGTTACCACATGGCTCACAAGCAAGATTTCGACTATGATGAACGGCAAAAAGGAAAAGAAAGAAGCAGAGGCGCCAAAGAGAGTGCTTTCTCCCGACCAGAAAAACACAGGAGAAAACAGCGCAGAATCCATGACAAAGTCCATGGGATACATAATGCCCATCATGACTTTGTGGCTCACATTTACATTCCCCGGAGCAATGGGTCTTTACTGGACTGTTTCCAACGTTTTGGGACTTTTGCAAAACATTGTGTTAAACAGTTACTACAACAGGAAACTCCAGGCAGAAATTGAAGTTAAAGACAGGGAAATCCAGCAGAGAGTTGAACAAAAAATGAAAAAATATAACATGAAAAAGAAAAAAAGAGGTTAATGGAAAATGACTAATTTTATAGAAAAAACAGCAAAAACCAAAGAAGAAGCAATTGAACTTGCACTCTCCGAACTCGGTCTTTCTTTGGAAGAAGTAGAAGTAGAAGTTATTGAAGAAGGTTCAAAGGGTTTTTTGGGATTTGGCGGAAAAGACGCTGTTGTTAAAGTAAGTTACTCCGACAGTGCCGACAAGAGAGCACAGAAGTTTCTTGACGGTCTTTTCAAAATCCTTGGTGAAGAAGTGAACCTGGATGTCAAAAGCGAAGGAAAAGAAATAAACATTGAACTTTCCGGCCCCGATATGGGTGTGGTAATAGGCAAAAGGGGAGAAACACTCGATGCTCTCCAGCACCTTACAAGCCTTGTTGTAAACAGAGGCGACCTTGATTTTGTAAAGGTTTCTCTTGATACCGAAAACTATCGCGAAAAGAGAGTAAAGGCACTGGAAAGCCTTGCAGGAAAACTTGCTGCCAAGGTTGTAAGAACAGGCAGAAACACATCACTTGAGCCCATGAACGCATATGAAAGAAGAATCATTCATGCTACACTTCAGAACCACGACAAGGTAACAACCTACAGTGTGGGTCAGGGCGTAAGAAGAAAAGTTGTAATTGCTCTTAAAAAAGACTAAAACATAAAATCACAAGGTTGCCGATTGGCTTGCCGAAGTAGTCGGTAGCGAGGCAGCCTTTTTTGTTTAATCGTATGCCTTAAATTTTTAAAATCGGAGAAGTGCCATGAATTTTGAAGATACAATTGCCGCAATATCGACCCCCTCCGGCAAGGGAGGAATATCCGTAATCCGTATAAGCGGAAAAGACGCTGTATCTGTTGCGGACAAGGTTTTTAAAAATGAATATGGAAAAACTCTCAAAAATGCTTCATCCCATACCATCACCCACGGATATGCAGTGAGGAGCGACGGCTCTGTGATAGACGAAGTGCTTTGTATGGTTATGCTTGCACCCAAATCCTACACAACGGAGGACACCGTGGAGATTAACTGTCACGGCGGTATGGTGAGCACAAGAGAAATCTTAGGTGCTGTACTGGAGTCGGGAGCACGCCTTGCAGACAGGGGAGAATTTACAAAAAGAGCATTTTTAAACGGCAGAATGGACCTTGCTGAAGCAGAGTCGGTCATAGACATTATAAACGCCGGCACAAAGACCGCTCACAATGTGTCTGTGCACCAGTTAAAAGGCTCTCTGTCTGCAAAAATAGGGGAGATAAGGGAAAAACTCCTGGGTCTTATATCTCACCTGCAGGTACTCATAGATTTTGCCGAAGAGGATCTGGAACCGCTTACGGACAGTGAATTTACAGACGGAATAAGAACTTGCCTTGCAATGACGGAAAAACTCATTTCCACATTCGACAGAGGCAGAATTATAAAAGACGGGGTAAACACCGTCATAGCAGGAAAGCCAAATGTCGGAAAATCATCGCTTCTTAACCTTATCTGCGGAGAGGAGAGGGCGATTGTTACCGACATAGAGGGAACTACCAGAGACACAATATACGAAAATGTTACTCTGGGCGGTGTTCTTTTGAACCTTGCGGACACTGCAGGCATAAGGGAAACGAGCGACACCGTGGAAAAAATCGGTGTGGACAGAGCCAAAACCGCACTTTCGGAGGCGGACCTTGTAATCTTTATGGCAGATGCCAAAAGAGGCCTGGACGAAAACGATGATAGGATAATGGCACAACTTGACGGAAAAAAGGTCATAGCCCTCATAAACAAGTCCGAAGATGGGGTCTTGTTTGACAAAAGCAGGCTTTGTTTTGAAAATATAATCGAATTTTCCGCAAAAACAGGAAAAGGTCTGGACGAACTGGAAAACAAGGTTTCTCAAATGTTTTCCTTGGGCGAAATAGACAAAAACGATGATGCGGTTATAACCAATGTCCGCCACAGAGACGCTCTAGCAAAGGCAAAAGAGGCGCTGTTCTCTGCTCTTTGCGTCATAGAGAGCGGAATTGAAGCGAATATGACCTTTATAGATATTGAAAATGCCATATCTGCCCTCGGAGAAATTACGGGACAGACTGTGGCAGAGGAAATTGTGGACAGAATATTCCACACTTTCTGTGTAGGAAAGTAAGGTGAATAATATATCATGAGAGAATACTTGGCAGGCAAATACGATGTTGCCGTAATCGGCGGAGGGCACGCGGGATGTGAGGCTGCCCTGGCTTCTGCAAGACTTGGTGCAAAGACCATACTTTTTGTTATAAATATGGACACCCTTGCCAATATGCCCTGCAACCCGTGTATAGGCGGAACGGCAAAGGGTCACCTTGTGCGCGAGATTGACGCCCTGGGAGGAGAAATGGGCAAAAATGCCGACAAGACTTTCATCCAGTCGCGTATGCTAAACCGCGGAAAAGGCCCTGCAGTGTACAGCCTCCGCGTTCAGTCCGACAGAAGAAAATATCAGGACGAAATGAAACACACTCTGGAAAATACCCCCAATCTCCACTTGAAGCAGGCAGAAATAGTTAAGATAGAATTCGGCGAAAACAACGAGGTAAAAAGCGTTCTCACAAAAATCGGTGCGCGCTTTGAGGTTAACTGTGCCATAATTGCCACAGGTACCTTTTTAAAGGGAAAGGTAATAGTGGGCGATGTGAGTTTTGAGAGCGGTCCCGATGGCGTTTTCCCATCCAACGACCTTGCAACAAGCCTAAAAAACGCAGGCATTGAACTGCGCCGTTTCAAAACGGGAACTCCAGCAAGAATAAACAAAAACAGCATTGATTTTTCCAAAATGGAAGTTCAGGAGGGAGACGAGGACATAGTTCCTTTTTCCTTTGAAACGGAAGATGCGGGCGAAAACAAGGTGGTATGCCACCTTACCTACACAACGGAGGAAACACACAGAATAATAAAAGACAATCTTCACCTCTCACCCCTTTACAGCGGTATGATAGAGGGCATCGGTCCACGATACTGCCCCTCCATTGAGGACAAAGTGGTGAGGTTTGCCGACAAAAAAAGGCATCAACTTTTTGTAGAGCCAATGGGTCTTAACACAGAGGAAATGTATATTCAGGGATTTTCCAGTTCTCTCCCCGAAGAGGTGCAACTTGAAATGCTCCACTCTGTTCCGGGACTTGAAAATGCCGTTATGATGAGAACGGCATATGCAATAGAATACGACTGCATAGACTCCACCTGCCTTAAGGCAACTTTGGAATTCAAGGACTATCCGGGACTTTTCGGGGCAGGACAGTTCAACGGCAGTTCAGGCTATGAGGAAGCGGCAGGTCAGGGACTTATTGCAGGGATAAATGCGGCAAATAAATGCCTTGGAAAAGGGGAGTTTACTCTGGACAGAAGCGAGTCCTATCTCGGAACTCTCATAGACGACCTCACCGTAAAGGGAACAAACGAGCCATACCGTATGATGACGAGCCGAAGTGAATACAGGCTTCTTCTCCGTCAGGACAATGCGGATTTACGTCTTACGCCAAAGGGTTATGAAATAGGGCTGATAAGTGAGGAGCGTTATCGTAAATTCCTTAAAAAGAGAGAAAATATTGAAAAAGAAATTGCCAGAGTGAGTGCTCTTTCCGTGGGCCCCACAAAGGCGGTTCTGGAAGTTCTGGAAAAGTATTCGAGCACGCCCATAACAACGGGAATTAAACTTTGCGAACTTATCCGCAGACCCGAACTTTCCTACGAAGTTCTCGCGCCCATAGACCCCGACAGACCTCAACTTGACAAATACACAGCAGAGCAGGTCAATATTCAGATTAAGTACGACGGCTACATCAAAAAACAGGTGGAGCAGGTTGAAAAATTCAAAAAACTTGAACAGAAGAAGATACCGCAGGATATGGACTATGAAAAAGTGTATGGTCTCAGAATTGAAGCCAGACAGAAGTTGGAAAAGATACGCCCCGATTCTCTCGGAAAGGCTTCCAGAATATCGGGTGTGTCTCCTGCAGACCTCAATGTACTTATGGTGCACTTGCAGGGGAAATAGAGCCTTTTCTTTGAGGTCAAAACCTTTTTAAAGTATTTTGATTAGAAATTGCAGGGTTCAGCCTTTAGGATGCACCGCAGGGAATGTTTCAAGGAGAGGTATATTTAGTTTTTAATGAGTTCCTCATTTCTTAAATAAGTTGTAATTTTTAATTATATGTGATAATACAGCAGAGAGGCTCAACAGCGAGCCCCTCTGCACTCCCCGCCGTCCGCTGTGCAATACACAGGGAAAGCAAAATAAAAAGCCAATTCTATACCGAACGTTGCGGACGCAAGAATTTTTCTTGCTTGTCCTCACTAAACGGCACTTGTATAAGGTAACTGAATTAGTACAAGTGCCGTTTTCGGTAGAATTGGCTTTTGTA
>JAZNJU010000132.1:0-5908 GCA_045578205.1 Clostridia bacterium
GCTCTTGAAGTAGGAAAGGTTTTCGATGACGAAAAATACATTTTGAGTTACGAAGATTTGGGTATAGGCAGACTTATCTACCAACTCCCCACAACCCTGTGCGAACTCTTCCTTACCGAAGTTTTCAAAAAAGGCTCCATAGATGACCTTGACCAGGAAATAATCTTCACAATCCAGAAGTTCTTTGAAAACAACTTGAATGTTTCCGAAACTTCCCGTCAACTTTACGTTCACCGAAACACTCTGGTTTACAGACTGGATAAAATACAAAAGATCACAGGCCTTGACCTTAGAATATTTGACCAGGCAATTATATTCAAAGTTGCAATGATGGTCAATAAATACCTAAGGTCCAACACGATTAAACTCTAAACGCAGGAGTTTTCTCCACTCGTTTGGAGCACAGGAGGAAAAACATTGATTAGTTTTCAGAATGTTTCAAAGACATACGACAACGGTTTTCCCGCACTAAACGATGTTTCCTTTTCCATTGAAAAGGGTGAGTTCGTCTTCCTGGTAGGAAGCAGTGCTGCAGGAAAATCCACCATAATCAAACTTATTATGAAAGAGGAAGACGCAACAGAGGGAGACATTGTTATAAACGGTGTTGACGTTTGCGACTTAAGACGCAAAGAAGTTCCGTACTTCCGACGCACTATAGGCGTTGTGTTTCAGGACTATCGTCTTCTTCCCAACAAAACCGTTCAGGAAAATGTTGCATACGCCATGGAAATCGTGGGCGCTGCGCGCAAGGACATAAGAAAAAATGTTCCGAATGTTCTTTCCATGGTAGGACTTGCCCACAAGGCAAAAATGTATCCCAAGCAACTTTCGGGCGGTGAACAGCAAAGAGTTGCCATTGCAAGAGCCATTGTGAACAATCCCGTTGTCCTCATTGCCGATGAGCCCACAGGTAACCTTGACCCTGAAACAGCACAGGAAATTATGGATATACTTGAAGACATCAACAGAAGAGGCACGACAATAGTGATGGCTACCCACGCGGAAAACATAGTAAACAAAATGCAAAAACGTGTTATCGTTGTGGAAAAGGGCGTTATCACAAGAGACGAAGAAAAGGGTGGTTATACAAATGTGGATTAGAAACATACGCAGATTTATAGCCGAAGCCTTTTCGGGTATGATTAAGAACGGTCTTATGACCATTGCATCCATCGTGGTTGTAACATCCTGCCTCATTATGCTGGGTGTATTCCTTGTTGTTACATTAAATGTCAACAACATAAGCAACGACATTGCCGATGCCTGCCAGGTTAAAGCATATGTAACCGAGGAGGCACAGAAAGATCAGAGCAAACTGAATGAAATTGAAGCACAGATAAGAAAAATCTCCTACACCAAGGACGTTCAGTACGAAAACGGTGTGGAATCTTTCAAGAAAATAAAAAGCGAAATGAGTGCGGAAGAACTCCAGAGTTTCAACGGTCTTCCCGATGACCTCTTGTCCGACGCTTTCAACGTAACGGTCGACGATATAACCAACACGGACAAAATCGTTAAAGTCCTTTTGGAGATAGACGGGGTTAAAAAAGTCGAAAACGGACAGGATGTTGTAACATTCATAAACACCATGCGCGAAGGTGTGAGAAACTTCTCTTTCTGGATAATTCTTGCATTTATGCTCATAAGCATTTTCATTATTTCCAACACGGTAAAACTCACGCTTCACAACCGCCGCAAGGAAATTAACATTATGAAATATGTAGGCGCCACCGATTCTTTCATACGCTGGCCCTTCATAATAGAGGGTATCATTGTTGGTCTTGTGTCAGCCATTGTGGCTTTCACCGTTACCCATTCAATCTATACCGCACTTTACAACGCCTTAAGCAACGACAACTCCATTGTAAAATTCGTTGAACTTATGAAGTTTAAGGAAATATGGAAGATTTTTGCCCTCTCCTATGCGGGACTGGGTGTTGTAATAGGTTCTTTGGGCAGTGCTTTCTCCATAAGAAAGTACCTCAAAGTATGACATGGAGGTATCTTATGTCTAAAAAATCAAAAACCAAAAGAATTGTGGCAATTATCGCTCTTGTGGCATTTTTGGGAATAAGTATTCTTTCTGCAATTCCTTTTTCTGCAAATGCGGAAACCGCCCAGGAAAAGATAGACAATTCCATTAAAAAGCAAAACGAAATCAAACAGCAGATAGAGCAGGCAAATGCCGACAAGGAAGACGCTCTGGCAGCCTACAACGCCATAGACGCAGAAGTTGTGGCACAGCAAGCGGTAGTTGACGGCATAAATGCTCAGGTAGCGGAGAGCGAAGCGAAAATCGCTCAGAAAGATGCAGAACTAAAAGAAGCCCAGGCAGAGTGCGACAAGCAGTATGAAGCATATTGCGAAAGAGCAAAAACTCTTCTTGAAAAGGGCAATGTATCTTACATCGAAATACTGATAAACGCGGATTCTTTTTCCGACTTTCTCACAAGAGTTTCTCTTGTTAAGGAAATTGCCGAGTACGACAACAACAAGTTGAACGAACTCAAGGAATATGCCGCACAAATCGAAAAACTCAAAAAAGAACTGGAAGAAGAAAATGACAAATTGCTTGTTTTGAAAGCCGATGCAGATGCCCAGATGGCAATCCTTAAGGAAAAGCAGGAAGAAAGCCAGCGTCTGGTAGACTCCATAAAGGCAGATATTGCATCTTTTGAAAAAGCCTTAAAGGCTCAGGAAGCCGCAGAGGCAGCCGCAAGAGAAGAAATACGGCGTCTGACCCAAGGCTCGTCGGGTACCTACTCGGGAGGAACGTTTGCATGGCCCAGTGTGTCAACCTACATCACCTCGCCCTACGGTACGAGAGTTCATCCCGTAACGGGAAAAGTCAAAACCCACACAGGTCTTGACATCGGTGCAGGTATGGGTACAAACATCTTTGCTGCAGCAGACGGCACGGTTCTTATTTCCGGATGGAATACCGGCGGTTACGGCAACTATGTGGTTATTGACCACGGAGGCGGACTTACCACTCTGTACGCACACTGCAGTTCGCTTCTTGTATCTGCAGGACAGAAAGTAACACGCGGACAAGTTATTGCAAAATGCGGTTCAACGGGTATGAGTACAGGACCTCACCTCCACTTCGAGGTGCTTAAAAACGGTGCACATACCGACCCCTACGCATATTTAAGATAAAAACCAAATATACTATTAAACATCGGGGATGCAAATCGATTCTTACGAATTATTTGCACCCCGAAAGATATATTTGCAAAGATTTTATAAGAAGGTAGATTCTATTGAACAAACAAAAAAACACTGCATCTGCAGTTTTCATTACATTTTTAATAACAACCGTTCTATATGTCGGGGCATATGTTTTTGTTCCCCAAACAAGCACGTTTCTTACAAATCTCAAGAGCATAACATCGGGCTTTCTGAAAAACGGCGATGTAAATCTGGATGAAATACAAAATCTTGTAAACAAAAACTATTTCAAAGATGTGGACGAAGCGAAACTGACAGAAAGTGCCATGAAAGGTTATGTTGCAGGTCTGGGCGACCCCTACAGCCAGTATCATACCCCCGAGGAGTACAAAGACGTCCTCTCCGACCTCAACGGAAACTACAAGGGTATAGGAATAACCGCAACAGTCATGGACGGTGAAATCGTGATTGCCGTTGTCCACAAAGGCGGACCTGCAGACAAAGCAGGTATGAAAAAAGGCGATATAATAATAAAGGTAGATGACACCGAAGTAAACGGCGACAGTTATAACGAGGCTGTTACCCTTATGCGCGGAACAAACGACACCGACGACAAGGTAAAGGTAACCGTAAAGCGCGGTGAGGAAACACTTACAAAGGACCTCGTGAGAGAAGAAATAACCACACAGACAGTAACATATGAAATTATGAAAGATGATATCGGTTATGTGGCAGTTTCCACCTTTGGCGAAAATACCGACGAGGATTTCCGCGTGGGAGTAAATAACCTCATAAATCAGGGTGCAAAATCCCTCATAATAGACCTAAGAGACAATCCCGGCGGAATGCTCACAACAGTTGTGGATATGGCAGACTTTCTCCTGCCCGAGGGTAAAATCCTCACCATCGAGGGCAAAAACACTCCCAAACAGGAATTCAAATCCGAAAAAGGCGAAATAAACCTGCCTATATATGTGCTCATAAACGGAAGCAGTGCCAGCGCTTCGGAAGTTCTGGCAGGAGCGCTCCGCGACCACAAAAAAGCAACCCTTATCGGTGAAACAACCTTTGGAAAAGGTCTTGTACAGACCATGTTCGAACTCAAAAACGGAGGCGCCCTCAGACTCACCACAGCACAGTACTACACTCCGAGCGGAGTGTGTATAGACAAAACGGGCATAAAACCCGATGTGGAAGTCAAAATGGAACTTGAAAAATCGCTTGCCTTGTACACGCCCGAAGAAGACATACAACTTCAAAAAGCAATAGAACTTGCAGGGGATGTAAAATAAAGCGCAGACCGTTTATAGGCTCCATTACTGAACTTCTATTGTGCCAAAAACAACCTTAAATTAAAAGGGTTTGTAAAAAAATCATTTGATTTTTTTAACAAACCCTTGGGAATAGGAAAAAAAGAGACAGAATAAGCAAACTGAGCCAAATCAAGGCATTATGCCTTGATTTGGGGTACCCGAAGGCGTACAAAGGTACGTCGAGAGGCGAAGTTTGCTTATAGCAAAAAGGCAAAAAAAAACAAAGAAAAAGGTCTCAAAAAAGACCTTTTTCTACTTATTCATTAAAACTATTAAGTTTATGACCTGTTTTTTAGTGATTAATAGTTTCATGACTGCCTTTTTGCGGTCTGGACTTTTTTTACATTCCCTTACTTTTGTTTCACTTTGCGGTGCGTTCTTTTTCGACAGTCTGAAATCTGCAAAAATTGCAGATTTCTCATGTTTTTTAGCCTATAAACTCTAAGCGAACCTCACCTCTCGACGTGCTAAAGCAGGTGTATTAGTATCCGAATGTGTTTTTTGATGGCTTTTTCTGCATCTTATTTTCCTATCCCCTATCCCACAAAACCTACTTGTTTTGTGGGATTTTTGTTTATTTATTCTGTAAATACATCGCCCGACAAATACCTTGAACCCGTGTCGGGGAGAATCACCGCGATTTTCTTTCCCTCGTTTTCTTTTCTCTTTGCCAGTTGCACCGCTGCATAAAGCGCTGCTCCCGAGGATATTCCGACCAGAAGTCCCTCTTTCAGAGCCGCAAGACGTGTATATTCATATGCGTCTTCGTTTCTTACCTTCAGGATTTCATCTATAATACCCGTGTCCGTAATCTCTGTTACAAAGCCTGCACCTATTCCCTGCAACTTGTGACTTCCTGCGGCATCTCCCGAAAGGACGGCAGAGTCTACAGGCTCTACTGCAACCACCTTGACGGCAGGGTTTTTTTCTTTTAGATATTTTCCCACACCGGTGAGCGTTCCGCCCGTGCCTACCCCTGCAACAAATATGTCCACATCACCGTTTGTCTGTGAATATATTTCAGGGCCTGTGGTACGATAGTGTGCCTCAGGATTTATGGGGTTTACAAACTGTCCTGCTATGATGCTTCCGGGTGTCTTATTGTGTATTCTCTCCGCCTCTTTGATGGCACCTGTCATTCCCTCTTTGCCGTCGGTTAGGACCACCTCAGAGCCGTACAACTTCATGAGTTGTATTCTCTCTTTGGACATATTGCCGGGCATTACTATAACCACTTTGTATCCTCTCACAGCACCCATAAGGGCAAGACCTATTCCCGTGTTTCCGCTTGTAGGTTCGATAATCACGGAGTCTTTGTTTATTACTCCTCTTTTCTCAAAATCATCTATCATTGCTTTTGCCACTCTGTCTTTCACAGAGCCAAGTCGGATCGTAGCCATGTCGTTCTGTGAGCCAAGGAG
>JAZNJU010000133.1:0-3457 GCA_045578205.1 Clostridia bacterium
TTTATTATACCATAAGTGCAAGCCTTTTAACGGCTTGCTTCCTTATTTGGTTCAATAAACACATATATGCAAAAGCAGAATGCTTTTGCTACATTAGTTGTGTTTATTATACCATAAGTGCAAGCCTTTTAACGGCTTGCTTCCTTAATTGGTTCAATAAACACCTCGGAACAAAAACGATAGTTTTTGAACATTAGTTGTGTTTATTATACCGCACGCGCCATTTATTGTCAAACAAAAATGAAGAGTGCGCTTTTTTGCACTCTTCATTTTGAAATTATTATATTTCAATAACTGTACCGGGGTTTTCCAAAGATATGCCGATTGCATCTCTTATCTTCATTGCATTTAGTGTCTGATTGGGGTCGAAAGGATAGTTTCCGTCTTCAAAGAATGTGAGAATATCTCTTGTGAGATTCACAAAGAAGTCGGAGGCAATTTCTCTGTACACACAGACCCCATCTTTGTCCTCGGCGCTGATTACAAAAGGTGCACCGGGTATGTAAACCAGTGTTGCCTTTTTGTCATCTTCAAAGTTTATTGCACAGACAATCTGCTGACCCTGAAGTGTTGTTGTAAGGTTTACAGGGTTTCTGTCAACAAGTTTCACAATCATATCCAAAAGGTGTATGGAGTAATCGACAATTCCTGCTCCTCCGCCTATGGCAACAACACCCTTTGTGCCGTCGAGGTCATTTAATTCATCGGCACAGCGAAGCGAAGATGTGGAGAAAAACTTTGCTCCGTATTTTTCACCAAGGTCAAAAATCTCTTTTGCCACCTCATAGTTTGGTGCAAAGGTTTTGTCTATGTATGTTGTCTTGCCGTGCTTTAAAACTTCCTTTGCATATCCCAGATGCTTTTCGGGGTCATCGGGAGCAAGGATGAATATGTAGTCGGACTTTTCGCAAAGTTCGTCTATGGTAGCACATTTCTCCACCCCGTATTTTTCGCACCACTCATCGGTATTTCTGCCGTCCACGGGGGAAACATACTCTTCTGCCCAAGCGTATTTTACGCAATATTCCTTGCCTGTTTCTTTGCATATTCTCTCAATAAACTTGGGATAGTTGTTCGCGTGCCATTCGCTCAGATAATAATCTACAAATCCTATAGTTTTCATCAGAGTTGTACTTCCTTTCTTATATCTGCAGAAGCATAGAGTGTATCTAAAAGTTTCATGCTCTCCAAAATGTTTACAATGTTTGTTCTTGTCTTTTCACCTGTATTAATGCTCTGGGCGAATGCTTCGCTCTCACAAAGGAACATGTCGGGAATATCGTATTCGGGAACAACCGTCTGCAAGGTTTCGCCGTCGTAGATTTCAAACTTACCGCCGTAGGTAAGGCGTGCGCCTGCTTTGTCTCCCATGAAGTCTATGAACATTTCCTCTTTGTTTATATTCTGTGCCCAGGCACCGTTGAAACTGATGCTTGCCTTGTCGGTACGGATGTAACCTGTGATTAAGTCGTCAACGTTGTTTGTGCCGTTTTCCATATCGGAAGTGTCTTCTGCCCACATGGATTCATACTTGTAGGACTTCATATCCTTTGCAAGTTCACAGTATGCGTCGCAGGTTACGTTGTTGATTTTGGCACCGCCGAGAACATAGAGTATAAGATCCAAAAAGTGTATGCCCCAGTCTATGAGAACACCGCCGCCCGACTTTTCTTTTGTGGTAAATGCACCGCCAAGTCCGGGGATGGAGCGGAAATTACGGAAAGAGCAATACACGTGGTAGATGTTGCCGAATCTTCCCTCACGGTTCAACTGTTCGAGCATTTCGATGGATTTGTTGTATCTGTTGCAAACACCGATATTTAAAATCTTGCCCTGTTTTTCTGCTTCTTTTGCCATTTCCACGGAAAGGTCATAGTTTACCGTGATGGGTTTTTCACAGAATACGTGCTTGTGTGCTTTGAGTGCTGCCATGGTTACTTCATAGTGAGAATAGTTGGGTGTGAGAACATATACCGCGTCAACTTCACTGTCGGAAAGAGCAATGTTGTAGTCGGTTATTACGTTTTCCACAAAACTGTACTCGTCCTTAATCTTCTGCGCCTTTTCTTCAATTAAGTCGCACGCATACTTTACTCTTATTCCGCTCATTTTCGAGAAAGCGGGAAAATGAGCAAAATTCGCTATTCTTCCGCAACCTATTACTGCAATAACAATATCTTTCATTTATTTCTCCCCTTTTTAAGAAGTTATAACTATACAATGTATATTATATATTTCCGAACAAAAATCAACAATGTCTATTCTTTGGGCAAAAATCGGATTAATCCAGTAAAAGATGTCCACATTTTGTATTTTTTTGATTTTTGGCGGTTTTTCGACAAAAGCAGTTGATTTTATTTTGCTTTTTGTGTATAATTGATTTGATTGATGTCGCGTTAGAGGTGATAACGATGCAGAAAAAATTTCATATTGATTTCAGTTACATAGGCGAGAGCGTTTACTATGGGGACACTATGCTCGTCCAACTGGGAAGGCTCTATTGCTCCCCCGGTGAAGATATAGAAAAGCATGCCCACATAGACTGGTATGAACTGACCATTGTAACAGATGGCGAGGGGGTTATATACACAAATGATATCCCCACAACAGTTAAAAGGGGTGACATATATCTATCCCACCCAGGAGATTTTCACCAGATAATTTCATCTGCAGAAAATCCTCTGAGGTATGATTTCTTTTCATTTAATACCAGAAATCCCGAGATAAGACGGGAACTTAAGAGAATTGTCACCAGAATATCTTCATATGACAACAGAGTTTTCACAAATTCCCAGATTGGAGCAAATGTATCTCTTGCAGTTGCAGAACTTTCGTATAATCAGTCATACAGTCACGAAATTCTTTCGTGTCTTTTCAAAGAAACACTGTATCTCATACTGCGCAACTACAAACTTCCCGAAGAAATCAACGATGAAGAAAAAAACCGCAACTCGGCCGACAAACTTTGCCTGCAGATTATGCACTATATTGACACGCACATATACACAATAAACAACCTTACAGTGCTTTCGGAGAAATTTTCATACAACTATTCCTACCTGTCCAATCTTTTCAAAAGATGCACAGGAGACACAATCTTAAACTACTATCAGACCAGGCGTCTGGATGCGGCAAAACTTCTTCTCAACGAAGGTAAAGTAAAAGTGAACCACGTTGCGGAAATGCTGTGCTACTCTTCACTCTATTCTTTCTCAAAGGCGTTCAAGAACAAGTTCGGAATATCTCCCAAACACTATGCCACAAAGATGGCGCAGGAAGCAAAAAAAACAGAATAATAAATAATAGACTAAAGACCAAGGGCTGTTTCTTTAAACACTGAAATGTTTAAAGAGACAGCCCTTTTCACGTAGTAAGCGGTAAGCAGTTGCGTTAGTATCCGAACCCGTTTTGGGTGCGTGTTTTTACGCCACTGCATCGTTAAAATACTCGCAAATGC
>JAZNJU010000134.1:0-2787 GCA_045578205.1 Clostridia bacterium
ACACTATGTTTAAAATAAAAGACAACTTTTCAAAGTACGATGACAATCTGCAGCCATATTCTTTTGAACTCGAACAGCATACATATGTAGGCAATCTGCACGCAACCGTTCACGATAACGCATTTCATATGCAATCTGTGGGAAACCGCTACATTCTCTGTACTCCTCCCGTTAAAAGCGGAAGACTTGCCTTTGATTTTGTAATTACTTTTTTAAAGGAATATGACCCCAAGTTTACCGTCTATTTCGGTTATGACAAAAAAACGAGATGCGGTATGGGAATAAGACTGTGGTATGAACTTGGAGGAAAACTAAATGCCGAGTTAATAGCAGAGGAAATGTACTGTGCAGATGTTTTGCAAAGCATAAGTTTTGATAACTTTATCCTTGACGAAACGAAGAATGTGCATTTTGAAATGGTACTTGAAAACTACGGTGTTTCATGCACAGTAGGTGAAAACACTTTTTCCTTTGACTGCGAATATAACAGAGGTTATATTGCCGTAGAAAGACGGGATTTTATAGGCGAACTAATTATATCAGATATTGAATTTGAAAGTGAGGAAGGCTTTGATACCGTTGAGGTATTAAAGCCGACCTCAGCAAAAATTCCGCTTACAAACGGCGGAGATATCCCATACGAAATAACGTGGCAAATAGACAAACTCTTCGATGAATATTTTCTTACCTATTCGCTAAATGGCGGAACCGGCACAAGAGAGTACAACAAATCAGACCGCCCGTATCAGTTCAATGTGGAACTTGACCACATGACAACACCATATGTAGGCGTATATTCAAGAAATCGAGAAAATCGCTTCAATATGGCAGTGGGCGAAATATGCTTTGTAGATGCCAATGTTTACTGGGAATGTCAGAAAGACTATTTTAAGAACACTCCACTGCCCGTTTGCGGAATTTTTAAACTCGACCCAAGCCTGTTTGAAAACGACAGACTGTCAGATGATGCAACTCTCATATTTGGGTATGAAAATCTGATTTGCAAAGGATATGCAAATCAGCAGGGCGAGTGTGAATTTCGTTATAACACAGACGGCTCTCTCATATATGAGGGCGGGGCACTAAACGGACAGAATGTATACAAGGTATTTTCGCCATTTGATAAGTATGCACTAAAATATGTTCCCGAAGATTGCTACAACCGTGATGAAGTTATTAATCACATAAAATACAATCACTATTTTGAGTGCAAAGAAGATATATCCTTTGTCCTCAATATGTACACCAAACTAAATAAAGGTTACATTAAGATAGAAGCAGAAATACAAAATGTGTATGAAACCGAAGTTGTCGCATGTGCAAATATCAAAACAACCTCAGAAGAATATATAAACGGATACCGGATATTAAAATCCGATGCAAAGTTTGCAAATCTTGATGTAGGTGTGTACAAAATTGTATTCAGAGTGTTTTACGGCGAAAAACTTGAAGAAGAAGTAAAACACACATTTGAAGTCTTCAACGAGGACACAGACGAAATTCCGGCATTGAAAAGCGGGCTTCCGTTCCTCTTTTCCATGGCAAACGAAATAAAGTGGCTTGAGCGAAACGCATTTGACCTGTGGAATCCAAAGCCCTCATGTGACGGTGTTCACTACATCTCCTGCGTTACAGACACCCCTGTTGAAGCCGAAAGACGCAAGACCTGGGAACTCATAAAACCATTCAAGCGAAAATGGTTTGCCTGGCTTGCACCCAGAACCTGTACGGATTACAGAGATTTTGAAGCACACAGAGGAACCTTGGAAAATGCTGACTATCTGTTCTATGCGGTTCCGCCCAAGGGAAAAACAAAAAGATGTCAGTTTACGCAGTTTCCGTTAAGAAGCGACCATTGGAGTTTTATTACAACAAAAAGCGGTTTTCACCAGGAAATATTAAGAGATTTCTTAAACGAGAATCCCGATTATGCCAAGGTGGTAAAACTCGATTTTGAAACCGAAGAATTCACGGAAGAACATTATGAGCGTCTTATGGGTAATTACAGAGTGGAATGGATTACCTATGTAAACGAACGTGTATTGGAAATACTTGAGGCTCAGACCGAAGAATTAAAGAAGATAAACCCCAATGTAAAACGCTCCATGTACGGACCCTTAAGCGTATATATAACGCCTACCATATCGTACCGTTCACTTCCCGATTATGGTCTGCCTGCAGATGAGAGACTATCGCAAAAGGTATTTACGGGATTTAATGTATTTGAAGATTATCCCATAGCCTGCTCCTACCCCACATACAAAGGCCCGTTTACGCTTACAAGTATTCTCCTGCATTGCCCGGGTGCTACTCTGTACCCCGAGCAATACCGTGAGGACAAAGGCGGAAATATGGACGGCGCAGTAAAGTATGCACATTCGCCTATGGCGCTTTACGGTATGGAGCCTTATCAATACTCAACACACTCTTTTGAGTATGTATTCAACACCCCATACCGTCTTAAAGACGGCTATCACTACTGGAATACATACGGTTTCCACAGACGCGACCACGGTCCAAAAATGCTGGATGAACTCACCAAAGACTGGCGACACGTTATACAGAACAAACCAAAAAAACCCCTTAAGTCAATGGCATTTATTGCGCAGTATGATGAGTGCGATACGAAATTTGATATTGCGTTAAATCACAACGGTGACAAACTCTACGCATTTTGCAACAGGAGCGAACTTGCATCGGGTCTCATACACGAGTGCAGCCGTGAGTGCGGTGTGCCAAACGGATTCCAGATAAATTTTGAAGCATTGAAGACCTTGTCTGCCGATG
>JAZNJU010000135.1:0-8731 GCA_045578205.1 Clostridia bacterium
CATCCGTGTGTAATATTCACATCTTTCGGTGATCCGTACAAGTTATATGAACTGCCGTTTTTGCGTACATATGTTAACGCGTATTCATCTTCGTACCACACCCAGAGAGCATTTGTAAAAGTGCTCCTTGGTGAAATAGAAGCAAAGGGCAAAAGTCCCGTAGAGTTAAAAGGTTTCTTTAAAAGGGAGGTTTAAACGTTGAAAAGAATTGAAGTAAATGACAAAAAGTTTGAGTATCCATACGTGGTATATATGCCCGATGAATTCTCCGAAAATCTTCCGCTTGTTGTTCAACTTCACGGAGGCGGTGAAAAGGGAAATGGCGGCGAGGATTTGTATCTTGTGGAAAGACACGGTTTTGCATCGCTTCTCAAAGAAAAAGATTTTCCCTGCATCGTTGTAATGCCTCAGTGCCCCAAAGATGAAATCTGGCTTATACAAGTTAAACTCATAAAGAAGTTCATTGAACAAATGCAGGAAGAATACAAGGTTGACAAAACAAAAACAACCGTGTGCGGTCTTAGTATGGGCGGATACGCAACATGGTATCTCGGTACCACGTATCCCGATATGTTTGCAGCCATTGCTCCCTGTTGCGGAGGAGGTATGCCTCTCTATGCAACAGCGCTTACAATGCCAATATGGGCATTCCACGGTTCCGATGATGATGTGGTTCATCCCATGGAAAGTTTCAATATGATAAACCGTGTGCGTAAATTAAAAATCAATGACAACGTAAAGTTTACTGTCTTTGATGGTGTGATGCACGATTCATGGAAACAAGCATTCACAGAGCCTCTTTTAACCTGGCTTCTGGAACATAAGAAATAATTATTTTACACAAGGAGTGTTTTATTATGAGTAAGAAGATTTCTGTTGCAGTATTTGGTTGCGGTAAAATGGGTAACACCATCATCTCCGATGTTGCAGCCATGGATGAAGTAGATAAAATCTACGGTTACGATGTAAATCAGGGACAACTTGACGCTACAATTGCAAAGCACGAAAAAGTTGTGGCAGTTACCACAAACCTTGATGAAATTCTTGCAAATGAGGAAATTAAGTTAGTTTACATCGCAACAGCAAACGAGTTCCACGTACCCCTCGCTTGTGCTGCTATGAGAGCAGGAAAGGCTGTTATGACAGAAAAGCCCTCCGGTATTAACCCCGAGCAGGTTGAGGAACTTATAAAGGTACAAAAAGAAACCGGAGCATTCCTCCAGGTTGGTTTTGAGTGCCGTTATTCCAAGGCATACATGATAGCCAAGGAAATAGTTGATTCCGGAGAAATCGGAAAACTTGTGAATGTTCACTTTACATACACAATGTCACCTTACGGTGAATTCAAGACACTTGCAGACGGTACCAAGGTTAAGAACTGGCGTGTAACCAAAGAGGCAGTTGGCAGTATGTTCCTTGAAAAACTCTGTCACTACATTGACCTTGTGCGTTGGTGGAATGAGGGTTCCAGAGTAGATAAGTTCATTTCCACAGGTTTTGACAATGTAATTCCTTACTTTGAACTTGAAGATAACGTACACGTTACATATCACTTTGACAACGGATGCACAAGCCACTTAAACTTCAATATGTGTGTTGCTCCTCACGGTAACTCCGATATGATGGGTAACTATGACCTTGCAGACCAGGATAAAGACGGTCACAAGTTAAACTATGTTCTCACAGGTACAGAGGGCGCTATAGAAATCGACGTATTCCAGCGTCAACTTCGTGTGTACCATCATCCCGGCAAACCCGGTCAGGAAAAAGAAGAAATGGTAAGAGTTGTAGAGTGGGACAGAACCGGCGGCGGTGCTCCCAACGGTGAAAATACATATTTCCACAGCACCTACGCACAGAATCAGGATATAGTTCTCCGTGTATTAAACGGCGACAAGCCTGCAATCGACGTGGAAGATGCTCAGGAATCTATCAGAGTATGTCTTGACTTTACAAAGGCTACCGCAGAAAAGAAATGGCAGATAGTTGAAAGATAACGACAATTTGACTTTGGGTGATAATATGCAACTTACACATGAACTTGAATACGCTTTCCGCAAGAGGATGAGGTGTGTTCACCGAAACAATATAAGAGATTTTGATTTAATTGCAAATAGCAGTGAATTTGTTTTTGAAAACGGAATTTCGATTGTTCTGCCAAAGGACAGCGGTGAGGTGATTAAGTGTGCCGCAGAGGACTTTTTGAGTTATCTTTTTGGAAGTATGGGAGTATCTGCTCTTGTAAGTTATGAAAAGATCGGTAACACCTCTTGCACACTTTCTGTGGACAGCAAGTTGGAAAATGACTATGTTATAGATGTTTCCGATTCTGTTGCCATAACGGGAAAAAACGAAAGAGCACTTGCACAGGCCTTGTATGCTCTTGAAGATATTATGAATACGAGAAAGGCTCCTTTTATAGAGAAAGGAGTGCTTTCTCACACTTTCTTGTTCTCTCCCCGTATGATACATTCAGGTTATGCTCTGGATGAATATCCCAACGAACACCTTTCTTCCATTGCACACGCAGGTATGGATTCGATACTTGTGTTTGTAAAAGATATAAACATGACTCCCTCGGGATTTCTGGATTTTAATGATCTCATAGACCGTGCCGCCCGATACGGCCTGGATGTGTACGCATACAGTTATATGAAGAGCCAGTTTCATCCCGAAGATGAGGGTGCAGAAGCATTCTATGAAAATCTTTACGGCAGACTTTTTAAACACTGTCCGGGCTTTAAAGGTGTAATACTCGTAGGTGAATCCGTGGGATTCCCGAGTCATGACGATAGGGTAGCACCGATAAACAAAATGGTTGCCAAAGACGGAATTCCCTATGTTAAACCCCGTCCCGGATATTTCCCTTGCAACGATTATCCCCAGTGGCTTAACTGTGTTAAAAACACAATACGAAAATACAAAAAGGATGCAGACGTAGTTTTCTGGACATACAACTGGGGCTATGTTGGTGAAAAAGAGAGAATAGAACTTATTGAACATCTTCCAACGGATATAACCCTTATGGCAACCTACGAAATGTTCGAAAGTTACAAATTAGGCTCAATAAAGCAAACAGTTGCAGATTATTCTCTGGCATTTCCGGGCCCCGGATTTTACTTTTCATCCGAGGCAAAGGCTGCAAAAAAACGCGGTATAAAACTCTATGCCATGGCAAATACCGGCGGTCTTACATGGGATATAGGCACAATTCCCTATGAGCCTATGCCATATCAATGGTTAAAGCGCTATAAAGGTCTTCGCGAAGCAAATGAGAAATATGGTCTTTGCGGGCTTATGGAGTCGCACCATTACGGCTTCTGGCCGTCATTTATAGGCGATTTTGCCAAGCAGTGTTACATAGCAGAAAACACCGACTTTGATGATTGCTTAAAAAGAGTTGTATATGCGCGTTACGGTTATGAAGATGCTGACAAAATTATAAAGGCGCTCAAAAAGTGGAGCGATGCTATTGCAAACTATACACCCACGGATGCCGATCAGTACGGTGCATTCAGGTGCGGACCTTCGTATCCGTTATGCCTTGTAAAGGCTGTTAAACCGCCTACGGCAGAATTTGCTCATTTTGGAAACAAGATACTCTTTACTACATATCCTGCAGACTATGCACCAAATACAATCTTGCCATGCGGCAGGGGCATGCTCCCCTCACTTCGTATAAACGGGGAGTTGAAAGCACTGTACAAGATGCAATCTCTTATGGAAAGCGGTCTTGCACTTTTAAAAGAAATAGAAGATCCCTGCGAGGAACTTTTGTACCTTACAAATCTTGGTGAGTACATATGCTGTTGCGTTAAGACAGGCATACACGCCAAAGAGTGGTATATGCTCACAGGTAAACTCAAGATAGAAACAAACAGAAACAAGGTACTTTCCATGATAGAAGATGTTAAGTCTATGCTTCTTAGTGAAAAGGAAAATGCCCTGAGAGCACTGGAAACGGTAAAGAAAGATTCCCGCCTTGGCTGGGAACCGAGCATGGATTACATCGGCGGTGAAAAGGCTATAGAATGGAAACTCCGTCACCTTGAATACGTTCTTGAATTTGAGGTAGGATGTTTCGTAAACGGCTCACATGATAAATGGTATAAATAGTGGAGGTTACAAATGTCAAGTTACAAAATCAAGAAGACAGATGCAGACATGGATTGGTTTATTCACGACCGTTTCGGTATGTTTATCCATTTCGGACTTTATTCCATGGCGGCAAGACACGAATGGTTTAAAACCAAAGAAAAGGTAACAGAAGAACATTACGACAAGTACTTTAAATATTTCAATCCCGATAAATTTGATGCAGACGAATGGGCAATGAAAGCAAAAAAAGCAGGCATGAAGTATGCCATAATGACTGCAAAGCATCATGAGGGTTTTTGCTTGTTTGATTCACAGTACACAGACTATAAGTCTACAAACACTCCTGCAAAAAAAGATTTTATCAAGGAATATGTAGAAGCATTCAGAAAAGCAGGACTTAAAGTGGGTATATATTATTCGCTGTTAGACTGGCATCATCCCGATTATCAACTCGACCTTTTCCACCCACGCAGAGCGGAAGTCTGGGCAGAGGAAGAAGATAAAAAGCGTGATATGGGCAGATACCGCGACTATGTATTCAATCAAGTAAAAGAACTTCTTACAAACTACGGAAAGATAGATATCATCTGGTTTGACTTTACATATCCCACTATGGATTCCATAAGAAATGAATACAACCAGTTTGCAATCCGTGACTACAAGGAGTGGATGCGCTGGACCACCAAGGAAACATGGGATGCAGAAAACCTCATCAAAATGATAAGGGAAATAAACCCCGGAATTATCATAAACAACCGCACCGGCATCAATCAGGATATTACTACACCGGAGCAGAAGCACACTACCGAATGGCCCAAATATCCCGGCACCGATGAACTTTGGGCGTGGGAAGCCTGCCAGACCTTCTCGGGTTCATGGGGTTACTACCGCGATGAAATGAGTTGGAAAACACCGGATATGCTCATTCGTATGCTCTTAAACAGTGTTTCCGGCGGTGGAAATCTTCTCATGAATGTTGGACCTACCGGCAGGGGTAACTTCGATGAAAGAGCAGACAAGGCTCTCGAAGTGTTTGAAAAGTGGATGGATGCAAATTCCCGCTCCATATACGGCTGTACCAAAGCGGAACCCGAATTCCGCGAACCGACAGGCACTGTTCTTACTCAGTCCGAGGACGGAGAGAGACTATATATCCATCTTATAGATTATCCTTTCTCTGCACTTAGAATGGAAAATATGGCAGGCAAAATTGACTATGCTCAATTCCTCCACGACGGTTCGGAAATTGAAATTCGTGAAAAAGGAGATTTGGTAACATTTCTCACACCGGGCATAAGACCAAATCAGATTGTTCCTGTTATAGAGGTATTTCTCAAAAAATAATATTGCAAAAAGCATACATATGTTATATAATACCCACGAGGTGATTTGATGGACATTTTATCAATAGGGAACAGTTTTTCACAGGATGCACAAAGGTATCTTCACTCCATTGCCCGCGCCGATGGTGTTGAACTGAATTGCTTCAATCTTTATATTGGCGGTTGTGATTTGTCTCGTCATTATCGCAATATGTTAGGCGATCGCGAGGAATATATGCTTCAGGTAAACGGCAATCCCACAGGATTTTTTGTTACCATGAAAGAGGCGCTTTTAAACAGAGATTGGGATGTAGTGACTCTCCAGCAGGCAAGCCATGGTTCGACAGATTATGGCAAGTTTCAGCCGTATATCGGAAAACTTGCAGAATATGTAAGGGTGTATGCACCCAAGGCAAAACTCATTATTCATGAAACCTGGGCTTATGAAGAAGACAGTCCGAAACTTAATAATCTCATGAATTATGCACATGCCGATGAAATGCTTTCCGATATAAAGATTGCTTACAGGAAAGCATTTGAAGATGTACGCGCAGATGGATTCATCCCTTCCGGTGAACTTTTTGGACTTCTGCTTAAAAACGGAATTGAAAAAGTACACCGTGATACGTTTCACGCAAGTCTGGGACTTGGCAGATATGCTCTTGGACTTTTGTGGTACAGAGTTCTGACAGGCAATAAAATTCCAAATAATTCATTTAGCGATTTTGATGAGGAAGTTTCACATGCTGAAATTGAAATTGTCAAAAATGCCGTTGAAGAAATATGCAAATAATCTTATAAAACTACAAAACCCTCTTCGTATGATGAGGGTTTTGTAATGACAAGGGTGAATATTATGAATGACTACACAAAAAAACTTATTGAACAGACCGATGTAAACGGGGACACTTTTTTCGTAAAGGACAGCCTTTTCACTATGGATATGGTTCACAACAATCCCGGTCTTTTGCCCTATGAGAGCAATTATACCAATCCGGAGTTTTTGCGTTTAAGAGGTTTTGGAGGGAAAGTTTTTTGCTTTTCGGATTCTGCACAGTTTGCATTGCTTTGGGATAAATTTGATAGAGATATTTTCCCGTCGGAAAGCCACGAAAGGGAAGAGGTGCTGTCTGCAAAGAAAAGAATAAAGGAAAAATACAACCACGCAAAAAAGCACGGATTGAGAGTTTATTTTATGATGGATATTATATCTCTTCCTGACAGGATTGTGGAGAAATACGGAGAAGAAATTCTGACCGATGGCAAGATTGATATCATGAAACCTTTTACCAAAACTCTCATGGACTATCTTTTTGATGAAATGTTTGACGAGTTTTCGGACCTTGACGGATTGTATATAAGATACGGTGAAAACTACGTTGGCCCCAAATACAGAATGCCTCTTTTCAGAGGAAACACACCTATTATCGGTGATGCAGTTACCTACCACAGATATCTTGTTAATTATCTCCGTCAAAAAGTGTGCGTGGAAAAGAACAAGGAGATTATGTACCGCTCATGGGGAAGCGAGGATAATGAAAAAGCATATATCGATATAACTGATTTCATTGAACCTCACAAAAATCTCTATTTTTGCATTAAACATACTGCAGGAGATTTTCACAGAAACACCAGATTTAATCAGCAACTAAACATTGGCAAACATCAGCAGATTGTTGAAGTTCAGTGTGCCAGAGAATACGAGGGAAAAGGCGCATATCCTAACTACGTTGGTGCCGGCGTTATAAACGGTTTCGAAGAACTTGCGGATTATGCTTCGAAAGAAAACATATGTCTGAGAGATGTTATAAACACTCCCGGAAGTCTCATAAAAGGTATCTGGACATGGTCCAGAGGTGGAGGATGGAACGGGCCGTACATAACCGGTTCAAACGGTACCAAGGGAGAAAAGTATCCTGAAGATATAAACGGTGAAGTCAAGATTAAAAACGGCAGAGAACTGTGGTGCGATTTGAACGCGTACGTTGTTTCCTCTTGGGCGAAAGATACCTCCAGAACAGATAAATATTTTGTTAAGAAGTACGCTCGCGAAATTCTGGGAATGGATGATGCTGACTGTGAAAAACTTTACGAACTCTGTGTTCTTTCATCACGTGCGGTACTTCTTGGCAGAAGTTACCACAAGGGATGTATGATTGACTGTTGGTGGCTAAGGGATCAGAATATGAATTACAAAAGATTCATAAATGATGTCAGAAATGCCGTTGAAGACGGAACATATAATGCAATTATTGCAGAAAAGACAGAATCTGCTGAAATATGGAAAAAAATCGTTTTGCTGGCAGAGGACATAAGTGATAGCGTAGAATCTAAAGATTACATTGTTACAACCTCAAAATACGGTTTTTATCTGTTTTCCATTATACAGAAAATGTACCTTATCAGCATTGCAAAACTTAAGAACGATTTATCATACAAGGTTTATGAGCAAGAGTATGAAAATCTTTGGAAAGAGTGGCAGGAACTTTATGACACCAATGACTGTTGCCCCTCACTTTATATCAAAGAAGACAAGCCTATGAACTTGATAGGATATGACGGTAATGTGGGATTTGACTGCGTTTTGAGAGATATTAAATTAGAAAATTGTGAAGAATGAATGTATTAAAAAGAGCGTGTTTATTGCTTTGCTTTTCATGGATCTGTATTGGACGCACACTGCAGGTTCATCATCCGTATTATCACCAAATAAAAAAGCCTCCTAATAAAGGAGACTTTTTTGTTTGGTCGGGATAACAGGATTTGAATACCCCTGCGAGTATTTCTTCGCTACGCTCAGGGCACCTACGCAGTAATCCTCCGGGGGTCTTGTGCTGTGAAGAATGAATGTATTAAAAAGAGCGTGTTTATTGCTTTGCCTTTCATGGATCTGTATTGGACGCACACCGCAGGTTCATCATCCGTATTATCACCAAACAAAAAAGCCTCCTAAAAAAGGAGACTTTTTTGTTTGGTCGGGATAACAGGATTTGAACCTGCGGCCTCTTCGTCCCGAACACGCTCTAAAGCCTGATATATAGCGGTTTTTGCCTTTTTTAGCCCTTTCCGCTACATTCAAAATACTCTTTGGACATCTTATCTCCACTGTTTCCATATACTCCAGAGCTAACTGTGGGATAACATGTGGTCAAAAATATAAGTTAATTGCTGTGTTCATAAACAAACCTGTCCACAAGCCACTCGGGGTTTCGAATAAAAGTTCATAAAGGGCTTGTTGCAAATCCGATTTTGACATTTTGTTAATACAACTATCTAGCTTTAAAGTAAGGATGGCATATATACTGGAACAT
>JAZNJU010000136.1:0-1844 GCA_045578205.1 Clostridia bacterium
TTACAATCGAAGGTATCAAGAACATTCCCGGTATGCTTCCCACAAGTTCCACATGGATGTTCTCACACAATATTTATCAACTTGTTAAGTACCTTGCAAAAGACGGTAAGATTTCCCTCGATATGAACGACGATATCGTTAAGGGTATCCTCACTACAATAAACGGTGAAATCGTTCACAAGGGCGCTTTGGAAGCAATGAATAAATAATTGAATTTATAAAAATCATGGCAACCCGCACTCTCTTTGGGTGCGGGTTGCGCTTAAGTAAATAATGATTTAATCATACAATGCGTTACTGACTGTAGGGGCATTCGTGAATGCCCCCTACAATGATTTTCGTAAATCCGAATTAATCATCGGTTACTTAAAAGGAGGATTTAATTTATGAGTGAAGGAATTATTTTGATACTCATATTCATAGTGGCGGCAATTGTCGGCTACTTTATTATCAACAAGGTGCCGACACTTTTGCACACACCCCTTATGTCGGGTATGAATGCTCTTTCGGGCATTACGGTGCTTGGTGCTCTCACTACAATAGCGGCAGTTGTCAGTGATTATAACAAGACTTTAAGTGTTATCATCGGCATTGCTGCAATTGCGTTCGCCATGGTAAATGTGGTGGGCGGTTTTGCTGTTACAGGCAGAATGCTTAAGATGTTTAAGTCAAAGGAGGACAAATAAGTGATAAACGATACAATTTATTACATAATAAGTGCTGTTCTCATCTTTGGCGTTCTTGTCGGAATAAGTATGATGAGTAAGGTAAAAAGTGCAAACAAAGGAAACACACTTTCTGCAATCTGCACACTTATTGCAATACTTGTGGTAATGTACGACTGCGAAATCCTTACTGCATGGCAGGCATGGCTTGGCCTTGCTATAGGTGCGGTTGTCGGAATAACAGGTGCCGTTAAAGTCAAGATGATTGAGATGCCTCAGGCAGTTGCTCTTTTAAACGGTTTTGGAGGTCTTGCAAGCGCTCTTGTTGCTATTCTCACAATACAGCAGGCAGATGGCGATATGTTTGCCATATATGTAGGCGCTGTGGCACTTGTTGTAGGCTGGCTTACATTTACGGGAAGTGCTGTTGCGGCAGGCAAACTCCACAAACTTCTTCCCCAGAAACCCGTTGTTTGGAAGGCTCATTCGCTGATTGTTGCAGTTACAATTGTTGCAACAGTGTTGGCAGTAATCATCTGCCCCGAATGTATGTGGCTTATTTCCATCCTTTCCGCTTTCTTCGGTATTGCTTTTGCAATCCGCGTCGGCGGTGCGGATATGCCTATCACAATATCTCTTTTAAACTCCCTGAGCGGTGTTGCAGGCGGTATTGCAGGTATAGCGGTAGGTGACATTCTTCTTGTTGCCATAGGCGGTATAGTTGGTGCTTCCGGTCTTCTTCTTACACAGATTATGTGCAAAGCAATGAACAGAAGTCTCGTAAGCATATTGGTTGGCGGCAAGGCAAAAGGTCCTGCTCCCAAAGCCGTTCAAAAGGCTGACGAAAAGAAGGAAGAAGTAAAGCAGGAAGCAAAAGCAAGCATTGAAGATATCCTTTCTAATGCAAAGAAAGTTATGATAGTACCCGGTTATGGTATGGCACTGGGTCAGGCACAGGGCATCGTAAAGGCATTTGCCGACAAACTGGAAGCAAACGGAACAGAAGTTAAGTATGCTATCCACCCCGTTGCAGGAAGAATGCCCGGACATATGAATGTACTTTTGTGCGAAGTGGACGTTCCCTACGACAAACTCTATGAAATGGACGCAATAAACGGAGAGTTTTCCGAGTGCGATGCGGCAGTTATCATAGGTGCAAACGACGTTGTAAACCCTGCG
>JAZNJU010000137.1:0-3735 GCA_045578205.1 Clostridia bacterium
GGTTTTTCCGTAGCCCACATCTCCGCACAGAAGACGGTCCATACATTTACCCTCTTCCATATCTTTTTTTACTTCATCTATACAGCGGAGTTGGTCGGGAGTTTCGTCGTAAAGAAAATCCCCCTCAAACTGTCTTTGCCAGTCTGTATCTTTTGGAAATACATGACCTTTTACACGGCTTCTTTCCGCATAGAGTTTGAGCATATCTTCTGCAAGATTTGCAACGCTCTCTTTGACCTTTGTGACAGTTTTTTGCCACATTGTACCGCCGAGGCTGTTGAGTTTGACAGACTTCTCCTCGGTGGATGAATATTTATAGAGAAGATCCATCTGGTCAACAGGCACATAGAGACAATCGGTACCTTTGTATTTTAATTTAAGATAATCCTTGACTATTCCCTGGACTTCCAGTTGGTGTATTCCGACATATCTGCCCACACCATGGCTTCGGTGAACTACATAGTCTCCCACGGCAATTTCGTCAAAACTCTTTATTGCTTCTTTGGCATCTTTTGGTTTGGATTTTCTGCGCTTCTGAGGCGTCTTTTCACCATCGGTAACAAGCACCGTCTTTATGGACGGATATTCAAATCCCCTTTCCAGAGTTCCTTTTATGATAAATATTTCTCCGAAATCGGGAACCTTGTCTGCCCCATCCTGCCTTACAGCCGAAATTCCTCTTTGCATAAGCAGTTCCGTGAGGTTTTGAATCTTGGTGTCCGTAGACAAAAGTACAACCACGCGCCAGGAATTCTTTTTCCAGAACTCTATGTCATCTACCATATATTGAGCATTTTCTGTGTATGGGCTTATGGTTTTTGTTGCCAAAGACACAATCTCCACGGGATTTATCTCGGGAGTTGTGTGGGAAAGCGCGCTGAAAGACACCGCAAGGCTGGATGAAATCTTCTTTGCAATATCCGAATATGTTATGAAATATTCACCTTTGCTTCTGGGGAAAAGCCCCTTATCCATAAGGGAGGTTATTATTTCGTTTTGCTCCTTGTACCAGATGTCAAACTTACTCTTTAATTCCTTTGGTTCTACAAGTACATAAAACGCATCATCGGGAATATACCCAAAAAGTGTGGGCACTGTTTTGTAGAAGTAAGTAAGATACTTGTCATTTGAATGAAAATAGTGCCTTTGGGCAAATTTTTCCGCATCTCTGTTTAAATTTTCATTTCCGAGTTCCCTTATTTTTTCGGAAACCTCCTGTGCTTGCTCCGTGGTGTATATAAGTTCCACTGCGGGGCAGATTGATACTTTTTCCACTGTATCCAGCGAAAGTTGAGTCTGAGGTGAATAAGTGCGCATAGAATCTATGTCGTCACCCCAAAGTTCTATTCTGTAAGGAAATTCGCTCGACGGCGGATAAACATCCACTATGGAACCGCGGACAGCAAACTGTCCTACTGCTTCCGCCGTGCCTGACCTTTTGTAACCCATATACACCAGTTTTTCCAGAAATTCTTCCAGATTCAACGTGGAATTCATATCCAGGGTGATTGTAAGGCCGGTGTAAAGACTTTGAGGAAGTGTGTAGGAACAAAGAGCAGTAACTGTTGTAACGATGTATTTGGCATCATCTATGGCAGAAAGTGCTCCAAGGCGTGAAAACTCACTTTTTCTGTTGGACACGTCAACATCGTAGAACAGATATTCTCTGGGTGGAAAATAAACCGCATCACGCGAAGAAAGGAACGACAGTTCCTTGACCGTCCTTCCTGCTTCTGCCTCATCGGGAACAATTATCACGCACTTTGAATTCCGTCTGTGAGCAAGTGCATATATGAGATGGTTTTTCTGGCTTGCGGTAACTCCCAGAACGTGAGCACAACCTCTCCCGCCTTTAACGTGGGCGGAAATCGTGTCAAATTCACTCATTCCGTCAATCAGATACTTGAAAGTGTTCATTTTGCTGCTCCATTGAATCTGTTCATAGCGGTTGCTACATCATTTTTTATTATGCACTCTACCGCATCCACTACTCTGTTTGCGGTAACTGTGAGCACTTCTATTTCCTCTTTGGAAAACTTACCAAGCACATAGTCGGCAAGATTGCAGTGTTCTCCCTTGGGAGCGCCTACACCCATTCTTATGCGTGTAAAACCGTCGTCGGCAAGTTGATATATTATGGATTTAAGTCCGTTGTGTCCGCCGTCGCTCCCCTTTGGTCTTATTCTTATGCGACCTGTTTCTAAATTTATGTCATCGCAAATTATTATTATATTTTCTGTGGGGATTTTGTAAAACGAAGCAATGTCCCTTATGCTTTCACCGCTTAGGTTCATGTATGTCTGCGGTTTTGCAATTATAACCTTTTCGCTTCCTATAAAGCACTCACCAAAAAGCGCCTTGTGTTTTAGTTTGGTTATACCCACACCAAGTTTATGAGCCATTAAATCTACGGTTTCAAAGCCTATGTTGTGTCTTGTGGCTTCGTACTTTTTCTCGGGGTTGCCAAGACCTGCTATAAGATACATAGTTTTCTCCTTACTGTAATTTTTCCACGGCGCTGTGCAGTTGCGCCACTGTGGATGATTTCTTTATTTCCTTTAAAATTTTCTTTTCCTCAGGAAAATTGAGCATCATATAAATCCATATTTCCTTTAGTTTATGAAGAGTATACATATCGGATTTCAAGACCTCGTAATACTTACTTGCAAGAATGTGGGAAAATTCCGCAAGTTCTCCCGTCTCAAGTTTTTTTCCGCCTCTTATTTCGCGGAAAATTGCGGGATTTGCAATGGCTCCCCTGCCAAGCATAACACCCTCCAGCAAAGGAAATTCTCTGAATATTTTCCTGCACGAATCCGCCGTGAAAACATCGCCGTTGTAACAAAGGGGGTTTTTTGATTTTTCATAGGCATCACGGAAAACATCGGCGTGAACTCTGCCTTTGTAATAGTCTTCTCTTGTTCGCGGGTGGACTATGAGGCTTTGAAGCGGGAAAGAATTGTAAACTTCCATAAGTTCTTCCCATTCGTCTGCACTGTAAAACCCTATTCTTGTTTTCACGGAAACACTGACCTTGTTTTTTGAAAAGACTTCTTCAAAAAAACTTTTCATAAGGCTTGTGTCACGGAGAAATCCCGAACCACGGTTTTTCTTCACAACAGTTCCCGAGGGGCATCCGATGTTAATATTTATGTGGTTATAACCCATTTCCATTACTTCATTTTCAAATTTAAAGTATGTTTTGGGGTTATTGGAAAGAAGTTGAACACGCAAATCAGGACATCGGTTGTTTTCGGGGAGGATATCCCTTAAACATTTTTTATTCAATCTTTCGTTTTCCACAGGGGTTATGAAAGGTGCATAATAGGTATCGCACCCACCGAAAAATTCTGCGTGGGTGTTGCGGTATATGTATCCCGTTATTCCCTCAAGGGGAGCAAAATACAATTTTATTTTATCCATTATTACTCCAGATGAAACACACTTACAAGGTCAACCGACACAGGACTGTTGTCGGGATTGGTTTCCATTATGTCTGCCATATAATCCCACCATTTTCTGCATATTGCGGTATCGGCAGACTTACCCCAAAGTTCGGGGTCTTCAATCTCTATGTATCCGAAAAGGGTGTTTGTTTCCTCATCCCAAAAAATTGTGTAGTTCTTTCCGCCGTATGTATGAATCATATCTTTCATTTCGGGCCAGAGGTTGTTGTGCCTTTTCTCGTATTCCTCTTTCATACCCTCATATAATTTCATTTTAAATCCTTTAATC
>JAZNJU010000138.1:0-6339 GCA_045578205.1 Clostridia bacterium
CATCTATGGAAGGCGTAATACGGACTTCCTTGATATTTACAACTCTCTGGTTCTTTCTGGCTTCTTTTTCTCTCTTGCCCTGCTCAAACTTGTACTTGCCGTAGTCCATTATTTTGCACGCGGGCGGTTTAGCCTGCGGGGCGATGAGCACTAAATCCATACCCTTGTTTTCTGCCTTTTGTCTGGCATCATCAATGGAAAGGATACCCAGCTGTGAGCCGTCGGAATCGATGAGTCTGACTTCTTTCTCTCTGATTTCATCATTAATCAACATTTCCTTGTTACTGATGATAAAGCACCTCCAAAATAAATTTCGTGCAAATCCGCTTTTTGCAAAAAGAAAAAGTGGGCGAAATCCACCCACTTATACAGTAAAATACAAGTTATCTACCTTACCGATACCTTTAAACCGTAAGGTGAGAGGTGGACCTCTGCTTTGCTTTACTCAAATATATTACCACCTTTTTCTTGTATTGTCAAGACTTTTTTGAATTTTTATTTTTCACGGCACCTTACAATCATTTCCGTAACATTGGTAAGAACAAGTTCGCCGCTTCCGTTGTATGCTTCTATTGTAAGTTCCACAATCCCGTTTTTGCTGTTTCGTCTGCATAGCGCAGAAATGTGACCTTTTCCCGTGAGTGTATCACCGGGATATACAGGTTTTAACCATTCTATCTTTGTGGATTTCCCTGCGATAAGTTCGCTCCCTGCAAGGTCTTTTTCAAGATATTTTGCCCACACTGCCATAAAAGACATTACTCCCGGAGCAATAATTCCTCCGAAATGTGTTGTTTTTGCATATTCTTCATCTGTATGAAGCGGTATATTGTCATATCTTCTTGCAAAGGACAGCATATCTTCTCTGTCAATAAATGCAGGAGAAATCTCCACGGTATCGCCCAACTTAAAATCTTCAAAAAACATTTTTTCTCCTTCAAACGCTTTCTTCACTGTTTTGCCAAAGTTCCATTGCTATCCCCTGCCCTAAAAGAAAAACTTCCGAGCGGGATTTTAATATTTCATACAACTGTGAATTGGTAAGTTCATTAAATGATTTTGATACAAATTCCACTTTCGCCGCTTCCGCTTAATTACAAATCCCCAGCGCGGGAAAACCATCCCGAATCGGTGCTTTTGACAGGTTCTTCCTTATTAACAGGTACGGTGGGTTCATAGTGAGTCGGAGTATAATCCGGGAATCGGCAAAAAGAGGCTACTGCAGTAACAACCTTTTCAAACACTCCATCTCTTGAAGCGGTCTCTGTGAGTTCATAAACCTTACCGTCTGTAAGTATGCAGGTTATATTACCCTGTTCTCTGTTCCATGTCAGTTCGCCCTGCGGTCTTAATGAAGAGATAAGTCCGAAGTCATTTATCGCTTTCAAAAGTGCCGCCTTGTCGGTATCCGTTAAAACTTTCTCATTTTCCCTGAAAAGGTTTGCGTCCAATGATCTGGTTTCCATGGTAATTAGGTTGCTGTATTTCAAAGTGTTTCCGGAAAGATTGATTAACCGTTTGAAAGCAGTACCGCCCGAAAATGCAGTGTAAACCAACTGCATATTAACTACATTGAGACTTTCTGCAGATTCCGCTTTTTCTTTTTTGCTGAGATATGCCACAATTTCCGCCGCAGAGGGACGCTTTGCAGGGTCAGAATCCAACATTGAAGAAATAAGATTGCTGATTTCATCAGGCATTAATTCCTTGGCGACAAAGAGTTTTTTGTCTAAACTTGCGCCATAGGAGTATTCATACTCGTTGGTATCAAAATGCGGAAGTTTTCCGCAATAATACTGATGGAACACCAAACCGAGACCGAATATATCTGCCTTTTCGTCGGGAACCACATCTTCACCGCACATAGCCAGAAAAATCTCGGGAGCAAGATATGTAAGGTCTCCGCCAAGGTCATCGCCCTTGGGGATATCTTTTTTGAAAAATCCGGAATCGAAATCTATAAGTTTTGCACTCAGATTGTTGTTTGATGTGACTTTTATGAGAATGTTTGAAAGTTTTACGTCAAAATGAACAATTCCGGCAGAATGTAAATCCATAAAGCACTGGGCAGCAGTCTTTAAAAGAAGTTTTTTCTTTTCATCCGACAAAGTGGAAATGTAATCCGCACTGAGAGTCTTTCCTTCTACCTTTTCAGTTACGACATAGTACTTGCTGCCATAGCGGAAAAAGTCGTTTATCCTCACAAGATTTCCGCGGCTTACTCTGTTTATCTCACCGAAAAATTCTCTGAATTTTAATTCATACTGTTGGCAAAATTCTCTTTTCTGCTGGAAAAGTGCAGCAGGCATTACACCCCCGTCTACAGGATAGACCGGGTTAATGAGTTCCTTTATGAAATACTGCTTTCCGCCTCTTGTGGCAAAAGCCCACTTTGAAAATCCGCTGTTTGCATTCTGGAGTTCAGAATTTAATCTGTAGCCATTAATAACCATTTGTATATCACCATTGAAAGTTTGTATTATAAGTCGCCTGCTCTGTTAAATCCGTGGGGAACAGCGTCACTTGCGGGTGCAGGATTTGCAACAGGTGGTGTATATACAGGCTCGGGAGTGGGAATTTCTCCGTACGCAGGTGTCTCGGCTGCAGGAGAGGGCGCAGCCTTTGCTACCTTGTTGCCGCAAAAACGGCAAAATGTTACTGTATCGCTTATTTCTTTTCCGCATTGTCTGCAAAACATAATAATTATCTTCCTTTCATACAAAAATTAAAGATATAAAGAATATTTTTCCTTATAGATATTCCACATATCGTGTACATCTTTTTGTGAATTGATATATTCGTCATAAACAAAGCGGTTTCTCTCTGCAAATGTACTTTTCACATCTTCAAAATCAGAAAAACCGCAAAGAGCGACGCAAAGTGTATAGTCGTCTCCGCTTACTTCTTTCATACTTTGATAAAGGGTTTTCTTCCATGCAAGAATATTTTGAGAACCCTCAAGAGAATTTGTGAGCATATACTCAAATTCCATGGGTGAACCAAGATATCCGAAACAACCGTCTGTAGCGGTAATGAGAACACACGGGTGTTCCACCGTCAACTTTTTGGAGTGAATTTCAAAACCTGTGCTTGCATTGATGACATTGGTCATAACACCGTCGTTTGTAAGATTTGACATGGCGTCCTGGCCGTCCAGGTCATCCTCGGTAAGTTGATGCAATCCGTCAGTGTCCAGCATATAGCATCTGGAGTCTCCTGCCCAGAAAAGTGTAATTTCCATTTTCCCTTTGCATAGGTCGGATTTTATTATGGAAGCGGTAGTGGGAAACGCCTTTCCAAGAGAACCCAACATTCTGCCGACACTGTCGGCATAGCCGGTGCAGACATATAGTGCCTTGTCCACATATTCTCTGAGTTTGCTGTCTTCTCCTCCATCGCAAAACCACGACTTTACACCGCCGCAAACTGCCCTTGAAGCAACGTATGCACCGGTTTTACCCGAATAATTCGCATATTTTTTAGAGCCCGAACCACCGCAACCGTCAAATGAGGCTATAACGAAACTGTCGTTCTTTGACTCATAGTAATAGCAATCTTCGCCGTGGTCAGGTACTTTTTCTTCAGCCACACAAAATATTGAATTTAGTAGGGAGTTTGCTTTTTTCATTAGAAAAACCTCTTGAAAATCAGATGGAATTTGAGATTGTATTTATTATTTCTTCATATTCCAGATGCCGCAGACCGTTGCCTGCCTCTGATGGGAAATGAAGAACATTGTCCCAGTTTCTGGAAATTACATTCCATTCCGGCTCATCGGGAGCAAAAAGGAGCAGACGTTTTGCATTGTTGTCTACAAATCCGCCCTGCTGAACACCGCCCCACCAGGAGGTCAGTTCACTAAGATTTGCAGCCATACCATTGGGATAAAATCCGCTTGCTCTTCCATATCCGAGAGGATGTGTTGCCGCATCTGTCCACACAACAATAACCTGGCGTTTTTTCATTCCTTCGGTATCCCATTTGGACTTTATTGCATACGCAAGAGCCTCAAGGCCGTCCTCGGGGTCATCTCCGCCTCCGGAAGCCTTCAGACTGTGAACGCATCTTTCGAATTCTGCCGCCTCCTGAGGAAGTTTGAAAAAGTCTGTAACCATCATTGCATTTTCTTTGTCGGCATTGTAGTCACGGAATGCGATTACACGAACACGAAGTTGGCTTATCTTCTTATCTTTCGCCTCCATAACATTTGTTACGTCCTGATAAAAATTGAGTGCATTGTTTTTAACAATGTCGATGATATTTCCCATACTGCCTGTACAGTCAATACAGAAAACCATGTCCACATTGTAAGTTAGTGAATAATTGCTTGCCATTTTTTATTACCTCCGTTATATGTTTTAATTTTCTAAACTATTTAATATTTCTTCTATTTTTTTGTTTATCTTCTTTGAAATGTCCCTTGCTTTTTGCTCTGCAGAAGGAGTAGTTTGGGCTTTGCCGTTTCCACCATTTTCATTCGGTGGTTCTGTGCTATTGCTGCCGGTTGTGGTATCTGTATCCTCTTTTTCATCAGCCTCTTCTTTAACATCGGCCTCTTCTTTAACATCTGTAACTTCGATACTTTCAATCTTATCTTCCAGTTCTTTGATGTTACCTTTGGTACCGATCCAGAATGAAACAGACAATATGAGGGCTATAACGCCTACTACTGCAGCACCCAATGCGATGAGGGCAGTTTTGCGTGATGTTTCGGCAAGGTTTGCGTATTTCTTTTGCAATTTTTCAAATTCCATTTTGTCAATACCTCCTCCGATTCCCGACATCATACCGCGGGTATTTGTACCCTGGTTTTCGAGCGGTGCGGCAAAACTCAATATGTCTGAAAAACCTCCGCAAGATGCAGTGGGTGGCATTTCACCCTTGCATGAAACACATTTTTGGGCACCCGGCAAATTGTCTTTACCACATTTATCACAAATCATAATCATCCTCCTCTAACGATGCAAATACATCCTCATAAAATTCATTCTGATATGTTGCATCACCCTCATAGCACGCCATGGCAAGTTCTGCCTTTGGCTCAACCGGACTGTTGTGTACATAGCCGTTCTCAACACCCCATGCAAGAGCGGCAAAAATGATGATAACAGCAATTATAGCGGCAATTATCAAAAGCGCCTTGGAACCGCCGGATGAAGCAGGCTTTGAAAGAGGCGGAGTATCGAAACCATCTTTGAAGATGGTTTTGGAATCTTCGTATCCTTTTCCTCCGGAAGTTCCGCCTCCAACTATGCCGAATCCGCTTTTTTTCGGTGGTATAGGCTGTTCAACTTCGGGCACATCATCCGCGGGTGTCCAGGTTTTCACAATCACCACAGAAGCAGTTTTAACACAATCGCATATGCTGCATCTTGATACTGTCATACTGTTTTCTGCGTCACAGTCGGGGCATAGCCAACTGTCACAGGGTCTTTTGTATTTCAAAATAACTTTTGTTTCCACAATATGTCTCCTACTGAATTTTAATAAGTTGATTATACTACCTTATGGATTATTATGTCAATAAAATATATATTTTGTAATACTATTTTCAAAAAATAAAATCCGAAAGCATTGCGCTTTCGGATTTAAAAGTATTAGTCGTTGTCAAGAATGTTTTCTATCTGTTCTTTGCTGTAGAAGATAGAACTTACATACCACTTACCGTCAATTTTGCAAACAACCATTTCTTCGGTTTCGCTGTCTTCGTCATCGCTTCCTTTTATGGTTGTTCTTACTTTTATAACTCTTACATCCTGAAGAGCATCTTCGGGATAGTCATAGATTTTCTGGTCTGAAAGATATTCTGCAAGAGTCTCTATCTCATCTTTTTCGTACTTTGTAACTTTCTTGACTTCGATGGATGCTTTAAGACGGTCGCCGTATTCATCTTCCAATTCATCTACAACATCTTCTGCTCTGTCGTTGTACTCATCGATGATATCCTGTTCATCATCATAGTCTCTGTAGTCATTGTCGAGCATAAACTCAAGCATATACGGGTCCACGGAGAGTTCGTACATGGTTTTGCCATCACCTTTGACAGTGGCTTTAGTCATCTTTTCAATTGTCTTCACGGAACCGTGTTTGAATATTCCTAAAGAAAATACAATAACAATTACCGCAACAACTGCAACAATACCTGCTACAATCGGAACGATGGCTTTGGCAGCACCGCCTTTTGCAGGTTCACTGTAAAAAGCAGGTTCATGAGGAGGAACGTAACCTCCGCTCACAGGTTCTTCCATGACAGGTGCCGCTGCTTCCAGTTTGGAACCGCAGTTTTCGCAGAACATGGAGTCATCGGGATTGTTAGTACCGCAATTTGGACAAAACATA
>JAZNJU010000139.1:0-21867 GCA_045578205.1 Clostridia bacterium
ACTCCTTGGCTCACAGAACGACATGGCTACGATCCGACTTGGATTAAAAAATTCCAGTTTCGCATATATTTTTGCACACATATCCGTGTCTATTTTGGAAAGTTCCATAATGGGTGTATTTCCGATAAGTTCTTCACAGGATTTGTATATCATATCATCACCTCCGTACTTTATATAAGTTTATCACCTTTTTATCCTATGTGTCAACATTGTGAGGGGTTTCTTAACATAATTGTTTTTTTGGAAATATTTACATTTCAATTTGCATAATATTGTCTATAACCAAATTTATCTTTTGAGGCATACTAATAAAAGCAAAAATTAAATCGGAGAGTTTTATATGTCAGAAAACAATAAAAATTTTGAGGCTTTTTTGTCTTCGTTCGCTTTGGGCGAATGTACCGATGCCTACAACTACCTGGGCTGTCACAAAGTAAAAGACGGCTTTGTGTTCAGAGTGTGGGCGCCCCATGCAAAAAGCGTGCGTCTTGCAGGAGATTTCAACTCCTGGAATACGCAGGACATCTTTATGAATAATGTGGGTTCAGGCGTCTGGGAGGCTTTCTCACCCGAGGCGAAAATTTTTGACAACTACAAATTCTTAATTGAGCACCAAAACGGGAAAACGGTACTGAAAAGCGACCCCTATGCTTTCCATACCTGCACCAGACCCCACAATGCGAGCAAAGTATATGTCCCCGATATTCACAAATGGCAAGACGGTGAGTATATGAAAAACAAAAAACCACCCTACTCACAGCCAATGAATATATATGAAGTTCATCCGGGTTCCTGGAAAAGACACGCAGACGGAAACTTTTTGAACTACAAAACCCTGGGAGAAGAACTTGCCCGTTACGCCTGCGAAATGGGATACACCCACGTTGAACTGATGCCTGTTACGGAGTATCCTTTCGACCCGTCCTGGGGATATCAGGTTACAGGCTACTATGCCCCCACGTCCCGCTACGGAACGCCGGAGGATTTTGCCTGTCTTGTGGACACGCTTCACAGCAGAGGAATAGGCGTTATTCTGGACTGGGTAGGTGCACACTTTCCCAAAGACGAAAACGGCCTTTACGAGTTCGACGGAACGAGTTGTTACGAGTACGAAGACCCCTTAAAAAGAGAACACCCTGACTGGCAGACGATGATTTTTGACTACGCAAAAGGCGAAGTAATGAGTTTTCTTATCTCCAATATTCACTTTTTTGCAGAAATCTATCACATAGACGGAATCCGCGTGGACGCGGTATCTTCGATGCTCTATCTGGACTACGGCAGGGAAAACGGCAATTTCAGAAGAAATGTTTTCGGCGGAAACTACAATCTTGAAGCAATAGATTTTCTTAAAAAACTAAACACCTCCGTTTTCGCCCGTCACCCCCATTTCCTCATGATTGCCGAAGAATCCACCGCATTTCCCATGGTTACAAAACCCGTCTGCGACGGCGGTCTGGGTTTCAACTTCAAGTGGAATATGGGTTGGATGAACGATATGCTTTCCTACATGTCCACAGACCCGCTCTTTAGAAAGGGGTGTCACAACAATGTGACTTTTTCCCTGACATACGCCTTTTCCGAAAACTTCATTCTCCCAATATCCCACGACGAAGTTGTGCACGGCAAAGGCTCTCTTATCGGCAAGATGCCGGGGTCGTACGAGGATAAATTTGCATCACTCAAAACTTTCTGCGGATATATGATGGCTCATCCCGGCAAAAAACTCACCTTTATGGGCACGGAATTTGCCCAGTTTGCCGAGTGGGATTATTCAAAAGAACTGGACTGGTGCGTACTGGATTTCGATGCCCACAGAAAGTTCAAATCCTTTGTAGCGGACCTCAACAGGTTCTATGCGGAAAATCCCCCACTGTGGGAAAATGACCACAGTTGGGAGGGCTTTTCCTGGATATGCCACGATGACTCGTCCCAGTCGGTGGTAAGTTTTATAAGAAAAGACCTTGACGGAAACGAAATAGTTGCCGTGTGCAACTTCTGTCCCGTTACAAGGAGAAATTACAGAATCGGACTTCCCAAAAAGGGTGTCCTTAAGTGTGTCTTTTCAAGCGACAGAAAGCGATACGGAGGAAGCGGTGAGAGAATTTACTCTCCCAAAACAAAACCCATTCCCATGCACGGTTTCAGCCAGAGTGCTTCGATTACGGTTCCCTCGCTTTCCGTATCATACTACAAAATCAAGGAGGAATCATCATGTATGAAAAATCAATGAGCAAAGAATGTATCGCCATGCTTCTTGCAGGCGGTCAGGGAAGCCGTCTTTTGAGCCTCACGGAGAAAAACGCAAAACCTGCCGTTCCGTTTGGCGGAAAATACAGAATCATAGATTTCCCGCTTTCCAACTGTGTCAATTCGGGCATAGATACCGTTGGAATTATGACGCAGTATCAACCGCTGGAACTTAATGAATACATCGGAAACGGCAGTCCCTGGGGACTGAACTTAAGCCACGGCGGTGTTCATATTCTCCCCCCGTACTCCAAAAGCAAAAAAAGCGAATGGTACAAAGGTACTGCAAACGCCATCTATCAGAATATCCGCTTCATAGACCGCTACAATCCCGAATATGTCCTTGTTCTCTCGGGTGACCACATCTACAAAATGGACTATTCAAAAATGCTCTCTTACCACAAGGAAAAAGACGCCCAGTGCACCATTGCGGTTATTGACGTACCGCTAAGCGAAGCCTCTCGCTTCGGTATAATGAGCACAGATGAACAGGGCGCAATATTCGAATTTCAGGAAAAACCCAAAAAGCCAAACAGCACAAAAGCCTCCATGGGTGTATATCTGTTTAATTGGAACATACTAAGACAGTACCTCATTGAAGACGAACACACCGAGGGTTCATCCCACGATTTCGGAAAAGATATCATCCCTAAACTCCTTTCCGACCGCACAAGGCTCTTTGCCTATGAATTTTGCGGATACTGGAAAGACGTGGGAACTGTGGAAAGTCTGTGGCAGGCAAACATGGATCTTTTGGAAGACGATGTTCCGATTGAACTTCAGGACAGCGAATTTAAGATATATGCACGAAACTACGCTCTGCCCTCAAGTTACATCTCGCCCGAATCTGAAATATGCGAATCCCTTGTTGCAGAGGGGTGCACTGTGGAGGGCATTGTTAAAAACTCCGTTGTTTCCACAGGCTGCACCGTGGAAAAAGGCGCTCGGGTGGAGTATTCGTTCATCATGCCGGGAAGCGTCATAAAAGAGGGCGCCCTTGTGCGCTACTCCATAATCAGTCCCAACTGCACCATAGGCAAAAATGCCATTGTGGGTAACGCAAAGAAAGATAACATCTGTGTCATAGCCAAGGATCTCACCATTGCCGACGGCAGAGTGGTTTCGGGAAAGGAGGAATAATTTTATGAAAATGACAGGTATTATATTTTCCAATATCTATGACACCCCCATGGGTGCCCTGACCAAAAGAAGAACAGTTGCATCCATGCCCTTTGGCGGCAGATACCGTTTTGTGGATTTTGCTCTGTCCAATATGGTAAATTCCAGAGTTTCCTCCATAGGAGTGATTACAAAATACAACTACGAATCCCTCATGGAACACCTCGGGGGCGGAAGTGAATGGGACCTTAACCGAAAAGATGCAAATCTCTACATTCTTCCTCCGTTTGCAACGGGAGCAACCAATGTGTACAGAGGAAATCTTGAGGCACTTTCCAACGCAATTTCCTTTCTTGACACAACAAAACCCGATTACGTTATAATGTGCGACACCACCGTAATATGCAACATAGATTTCAGAAAAGCACTGAAATCCCACATAGATTCAGGGGCGGATGTAACTGCAATATGCAGCCGTACCATAGAAGACTACGAATGTGACAGTTCCGACCTTGTAATCACCGCCAAAGACGGCAAAGCAAAGGACCTGTCCATAGGATACATGATAGGCACATATCCCCTCATAGGTATGGGAATGTTCATAATGGAGCGCAAGGAACTTATAAAAATAATAAGGGAATTTGTGAGCCGAGGAAGATACAGTTTCGAAAGAGATTATCTGCTTCCGGGTTTTGTCTCAGGGTCAATCAGCATTAATGCTTACGAGTTTTCAGGCGCAGTTCTCAGAAATCACAACATCGTCTCCTACTTCAAAAATAATTTCAAACTTATGGACCCGGAAATAAACGCACAAATCTTCAAGAGAGATGCAGTTATCCGTACAAAAGTCCGTGACGAAGCACCCTCTTTTTACAGAAGCGGGAGCAGTGTGAAAAAGTGTCTTGTGGCAGACGGATGCCGAATAGAGGGAACGGTGGAAAACTCTGTACTCTTCAGGGGAGTAGTGGTCGAAAAGGGCGCAGTTGTGCGCAATTCAATCATAATGCAAGGCTCGCATATAGATAAAAATGCGTGTGTGAGTTTTGCAATAATAGACAAAAACGCACACATTTCAAATTCTGCACTTCTCTCGGGAGCACCGCTGTCTCCCCTCATAATAAACAAAGAAGAAAGGGTTTAAAACATGAAAATACTTTTTGCTTCAAGCGAAGCGGCACCCTATGCCAAATCGGGAGGACTTGGAGATGTGGCAGGAGCGCTTCCCGAGGCGCTCACCAAAATAAAAGACAATGAAGTTTGTATAATCCTGCCTTACTATGCAAGCATCAAAAACGACCCCTCGGTCGATGCCGAGTATATAGGTAGGATTTATGTGCCCCTGGCGTGGCGTCAGGTCTACGCAGGAGTATTCAAAAAGGTTATTAAAAACAAGGGCGTGGGCAAAAACAAAAGGTGTGACCTTGTGTACTATTTCATAGACAACGATTACTACTTCGGACGCCCATCGTTTTACGGATACAGCGATGACGGAGAGCGCTTTGCATTCTTTTCCAAGGCTGTTTTAGAATGTCTTCCTCTTGTGGGTTTTTCGCCCGACATAATCCACGCAAACGATTGGCAGACGGGATTTATTCCTCTCTTTCTCAAGGCACACTACTCAGATATTCCAATGTATCGTAACATAAAAACAGTCTTCACCATACACAACATCGAATACCAAGGCAAGGCGGACCCGCCATTTCTTACTGATGTGCTGGGTGTTGATGAGAGTTTTCGCAATGTATGTTCTTTCGACGGACTTGTAAACGCAATGAAAACCGCCATAGTCCTCTGTGACCGTCTGACAACAGTGTCGGAAACTTACTCCCACGAAATACGATATCCCTATTTCGGCAAAGGACTTTGGCAGATAATAAGCGAAAACTCCTACAAACTCACAGGCATAGTAAACGGCATAGATACCGTTTCTTACAATCCGCAGACAGACCCTCATATTGCTGAAAATTACTCCCCGTCAAACCCCGACGGAAAAGCAAAATGCAAGCAGGCGCTGCAGAGCCGGCTGGGTCTTACACAAGATCCCGATATACCGCTTTTTGCCATGGTATCCCGCCTTGTTGAGCACAAGGGTCTTGAACTTGTGGAGGGAGTTATGGATGAACTTTGCCGCGAAAATCTGCAACTGGTAATTCTGGGAACAGGCGACACCAAATACGAAGATATGTTCCGTCACGCGCAGTATGTAAACCACGCAAAAGTGTGCGCCTGCATATGCTTTGACCCGTCTTTAGCAAGATATGTGTATTCGGGGGCAGATTTTCTCATGATGCCGTCCAAATTTGAGCCTTGCGGTATTTCACAACTTATTGCAATGCGCTACGGCACAATTCCCATAGTAAGAGAAACCGGCGGTCTTGTGGACACCGTACCTGCGCTCAACCCCGAAACCCTTGATGGACTGGGAATCACTTTCAAGATCTTCAACGCCCACGATATGCTCGATGCCGTGAGACGTGCAGAGTGGTTTTTCTCACAAAAGGAAAAACTGGATAAATTCCGACGCAAACTTATGCGCAAAGACTTTGGATGGAAGAACTCCGCCCAAACCTATATGCAGGTCTACACATCTGCAATAAATTAAAGAAAAAGGAATGAAAGGTATGACGACAAACGAACTTTCCCAAGAACTTGAAAAAGGATGTAAAAGCACCTTTGGCTGCAGCATTGGAGAGGCTACAAAAACACAGGTTTTCGAAGTCGTATGCACTTCAATACGAGATATTCTCTACGGAAAGAACGCAGAATTTTCCAAGAAAGTGTCCAAAAACGAAGAAAAAGAAGTCTGCTATATGTCTATGGAATTTCTTGTGGGAACTTCCCTCAGAAACAACCTTTTTAACCTTGGTCTGGAAGAGACTTTCCGCGAGGCTCTTCTCGGAGTGGGCGTGAATATTCAGGATTTGTACGACATGGAACCCGATGCAGGTCTTGGCAACGGGGGGTTGGGACGTCTGGCATCCTGCTATATGGATTCCATGACCACAATGGGCATAAGTGCCACGGGGTACTCCATACGTTACGAATTCGGTATCTTCAAACAAAAAATCATCGACGGCTGGCAGATGGAGTTTCCCGATGACTGGCTTAATCTGGGCGATGTGTGGCTTAAATGCCGAAGCGACGAAGCGGTGGAAGTTCGCTTTGGGGGGAGAACAAATCAGTGGACAGATTCCACGGGATTTCACGTGAGCCACACGGACTATACCCCCGTCCTTGCGGTGCCTTACGATATGCTTATATCGGGTTACAATGCCGAGGGAGCAAACAAACTCGTGCTGTGGAGTGCCAAGTCCAAAATCCGCTTTGACATGAACGCTTTTTCGAGGGGTGAATATGCCAAGGCTATTGAAGAAAACACCAGAGCAGAGGTTATCTCCAAGGTGCTCTACCCTGCAGATGACCACTACAACGGAAAGGTCTTGAGACTTCGTCAGCAGTACTTTTTTGTAAGTGCATCTCTCCAGACCATCGTGAAAAAGCACCTGCGAAAATACAAAAGCCCTCTGAATCTTTTTGAAAAAGTCAGCATCCACATAAACGATACCCACCCTGCCCTCTGCGTGCCCGAACTTATGAGAATTCTTTTAGACGATTGTCTTCTCGACTGGGACAGTGCGTGGGATATAACTCAAAAAACTCTCTCCTACACAAATCATACGGTAATGAGCGAAGCACTGGAAAAATGGAGCGAAACAATGTTTCAGACAGAACTTCCGAGAATCTACGAAATAACAGCGGAAATCAATCGCCGTCTTATGCCTCAACTTATGAGCATATACCCGGGAGACAGGGCAAAAACAGAGTATATGGCACCCATTGCAGGGGGAGAAGTCCGTATGGCAAACCTCTGTCTTGCCGCCTGCCACAAAATAAACGGAGTATCCGCTCTTCACAGCAAAATTCTGCAGGAGAGTATCTTTGCCGATTACTTCAATATCGACAGAGAAAAGTTTACAAACGTGACAAACGGTATTGCATACAGACGGTGGCTATGTCAGGCAAATCCTCTTCTTGCAGAATATCTTACTGAATTGATAGGCAATGATTTCATGGAAGATGCCTCAAACCTCAAAAAACTAATGGATTATTCGAAAGACAAGAGGGTTCTGGATGACCTTTTTGAAATAAAACAGAAAAACAAGAAGTCCCTTTGCGACTATGTACTGCGTGAAAACGGAATACGCCTTAACCCCGACTCAATTTTCGATGTTCAGATAAAAAGACTTCACGAATACAAGCGGCAACTTCTAAATGTCTTGGGAATACTGCATCTGTACAGAAAAATCAAAGAAAATCCATCGGCGCAGTTCACACCGCGCACATTCCTATTCGGAGCAAAGGCTTCGCCGGGGTACTTTATGGCAAAAGAAATAATCCGCCTCATACACGCTGTGGCAAACACAGTAAACTCCGACCCTGCCGTGCGTGATAAACTGACAGTTGTGTTTCTCGAAGATTACAGAGTTTCACTTGCAGAAAAAATAATACCCGCCGCCGAAATTTCACAGCAGATTTCCGTGGCAGGAAAAGAAGCATCGGGAACGGGAAACATGAAACTTATGATAAACGGTGCCGTAACTCTGGGAACTCTGGACGGTGCCAATGTGGAAATTACAAATCTTGTCGGGATAAAAAACATTTTCCTTTTCGGGCTTAACGCAACGGAGGTAAATGAACTCCAAAGCAGAGGATACTCACCCCTTTCCTACCTTAACTCCAACGCTGATATTAAAAATGTAATTGATATGCTAACTTCGGGCGCGCTGGGTGCAAGGTTCGATTCTGTGGCAAATTCTCTTCTCACAAATGCCCACGGACCTGCAGATGCCTATATGGCGCTGGCAGACTTTGACCACTATGTAACGACACTCAAAAAGTCGGGAGAGGTCTACAGAAACAAATATGACTTTATGGATATGTCCCTTGTGAACATTGCAAAAGCAGGCTATTTCTCATCGGACAGAGCAATAAAGGAATATGCCGATAACATCTGGAACGTGAGGACTAAATAACATGAGAATACTCTATGACAGCAAAAGTCCCAAACACAAGAGTGTGTTCGGTTGCCTTGCACCGCACCAAAGATGTACACTGAATTTGCACATACCGTCATCCTGCGGTGCGGATAAGGTGAGTTTTGAAACCGAATGCAAGATAACCTTTGACCTTTCAAAAACCGCCTCCAAAGACGGCTATGACATTTTTTCGGGAGAAATATTTTTTGAAAATGCGGGTTTGTATTTTTACTTTTTCCGAATAAACGACAAAAACGGAAGTTACTGCCTCTTTAAAGACGGATACAACCAAACCAATATTTCCTCAGGGGACATGTGGCAGGTAAGTTGTATCTCCGAAAATTTCAAAACTCCCGAAGAATTCAAGGGTAAAGTGTTCTACCAGGTCTTCCCCGACAGATTTTATAAGTCGGGGGAGGTAAACCTTGCAGAAAAACTTACTCCCTACACCGTTCACGAAAGCACGGAGGATATGCCCGTCTTTGCCCCCGACAAAAACGGCGAAGTCCTCAACAACGATTTTTTCGGAGGCAACTTAAAAGGTATCGAAGAAAAACTGGAGTATATAAAAAGTCTCGGTTGCCTTGTTGTGTACCTTAACCCCATATGCAAGGCGTTTTCCAACCACCGCTACGACACCTGCGACTACAAAAAGGTGGACGAAATGCTTGGCACTAACGAGGATTTTGCGTCACTGTGCAAAAAAGCACACAGCCTCGGAATGAAAGTTATTCTGGACGGGGTTTTCTCCCACACGGGTTCGGACAGTATATACTTCGATGCCAAAAAAAGGTTCGGCACAGGAGTTATGTCCTGTCCCGATTCGGTGTACAAAGGGTGGTATAACTTCCGCCCCGACGGGGGTTATGAAAGTTGGTGGGGCATCTCCACCCTGCCTTGCGTAGATGAACTCAATCCCCACTATCTTGACTACATGATTCTGTCGGAAGACAGCGTCATAAAACACTGGCTCTCTTTGGGATGTGACGGTTTCAGGCTGGATGTGGCAGACGAACTTCCGGGAGAATTTATTTATCTTCTCAGAAAGAGAGTAAAGGAAATAAACCCACATGCCATAGTAATCGGTGAGGTGTGGGAAGATGCCTCAAACAAGATATCCTACGGGAATCGTAGGAAATACTTCACGGGCGAACAACTGGACACGGTTATGAACTATCCTTTCCGAAACGCCATAATAGATTTGTGCTGCGGTAGAATCGGCACCGATACATTCAAATACAAAATTATGACAATTTGCGAAAATTATCCCGAGGAAGCAGTTCACTGCCTCATGAACAGTCTGTCCACCCACGACACAGAACGCATCATGACCGTGCTTTCGGGAGCACCTCTTGATATGTCCCGGGAAACATGTGCAAAATACACGTTGAAAGACGACGAAATCTCACGGGCAAATGCACGGATAAAACTTGCCGTTGCGCTTCAGTTTTTTCTGCCGGGGAGTGCCTGCATATACTATGGTGACGAAATAGGAATGTTGGGTTTCCGCGACCCTTTTAACAGAGCGTACTTCAACTGGAATAAGCAAGAATGCGAAATCAGGGATTTTACCAAAGCAATGGCGAAGATTAAAAACGAAAGTGGCGCACTGAAAAAAGGAGACATATCATTTCTGCCATATGGGGAGGGAATACTTGCCATGGAAAGAAAACATGGAAAAAACCGCCTGACCCTTGTTGCAAATCTTTCCCAAACCTCATTTAGGTTGGACTTTGCAAACCCCGCCATATCCTACAACTGCACCGTAACAAAGGAAAATATGTATGTTTCTCCTTTGGGTTTTGCTGTTTTTTGAACAAATCAAGATATGTCTTTATCTTATTTAGAATATCATTGCAAAGCGAAAATATGAAATTATTTTTCGCTTTCTTTGTTTTTCATCATTTGACGCAGTTTCCGCCGTGTTCTGTTTATATGCCTTTCAAAATCGCCGTTTGAGATAAATTCTGCAAGAACATATTGCTCAAAAACCGGTACGGAGCAGGAGTAAAATCCCATTTTGTCAAAAAAAGGATTGACAAGTTCTTTGGGCAAAACCATGTATCCGATTCTCATTGACGGAGCAATTGTTTTTGTGAATGTGTTTACATATATCACACTTCGGTTAGGTTCAAGCGAAAAAACAGTATCCTCGTTTTTGGTGGACACGGTAAACTCCGAATTGAAGTCATCTTCGATAATCACGCCGTTTCTTTCTTTTGCCCACTCGATATATTCGTTTCGCTTTGAAGCGCTTGCCGTTATACCGCTCGGAAAACTTCTGAAAGGGGTTATGTGAAGGACGGTTGCCTTGGTTTTTTCAAGTTGCGAGGTAAGAATACCGTCTGCGCCCAACCTCAGCAAATCGCACTCGGCTCCGTTTGCCCTGTAAACAGAGTGTATCTTTTCATAAGACGGGTTTTCCAGCGCGTATGTCTTGTCTCGTCCCAAAAACTGCACGATGAGGCCGTAGAGATACTCCGCTCCCGAACCTATTACAATCTGGTTATATGAAACGCATATTCCCTTGCTTCTTGCAAGATAGTCGGAAATTGCTTTTCTAAGTTCGGTGCACCCTGCATTCGGAGATTTTGTCAAAATCTCTTTTCCGTATTTTGTTATCACGTTGCGCATTGTTTTTGCAAGTACGGAAAACGGGAATTCGCTTGTATTATAATGGTGGTTAGCGGAAGATATACCGCTTATCTCGTTTTCGGCAATGGGTATGAAATCATTTTTTCGGTATGCAACAAAGTATCCGCTCCGCTCTCTGGCTTCGATATACCCCTCGTCGCACAATATTGCATATGCGTGCTCAACAGTGATGACACTTGTCAGCGTTTCTTCTGCAAGAATACGCTTGGACGGGAGTTTTTCTCCGTATTTATACAGTGAATTTGTTATATCGCTCCGCAGTTGTTCATACAGTTGCATATATGCCTTTTTGGAAGATTTTGTATCGATTGAGTATTTCATCTGGTTATATTAAATTCTCCTTAATTGGTAATTGTGATATGTCCAGTTTTATTGTATAATAAATAAAAAAATTTGTAAAGAGGTTTTTTAAAATGAGAACAAACACCCAAAAACTGGTTATGTCTTCTCTGCTTGCATCACTTTGTTGCATAGCCACGATGATTATACGAATACCCTCCCCCCTGAAAGGATATTTAAACTTGGGCGACTGCGTTGTGCTTCTTTCGGGATGGCTTTTGCCCCCTGCATACGGATTTGCAAGCGCCGGTATCGGTTCAGCGCTCGCCGATTTGTTCTCGGGTTATGCTTATTATGCACCTGCAACTTTCGTAATTAAAGGAATTATGGCTGTTACAGCACATTTCTGCTTCAAAGCAATGCACAATAAACTCGGTAACGCTCCTTCAAGAATCATAGGCGGAACGCTGGCAGAAATTGAAATGGTTATGGGATATTTTGTATTCGAAGGTTTTCTGTACGGTTTTGCACCGTCTGCGGTAAATATTCCGGCAAATGCTGTTCAGGGCATTGCAGGAATTATCGTGGGATTGGTTCTTGTGAGAATTTTCGAAAAATCAAAGATGTTCTGATAAGTACATAAGTTAAAGGGATATTAAAAGTCCAAACTGCAAAAAGGCAGTAATGAAACCATTAATCACTAAAAAGCGGGTCATAAACTTAAGAGTTTTAGGTGCATTTGTCACTTTCTCGAAATTCATTACGTATCTTTTCTCAAAATCTCAAGATAATCCTCATAAGTAAATACACGATTACGATTGGCATTATTTGTCTGGACAAGTATTCCGCATTCTTCGAGTCGTTTTACACCGGCGGAAACGGTACTAAAAGCAAGAGAAAGTTCTTCTGAGGTTTTTTTAATGTCTATTATAGGATTTTTTTCAAGATAATAAAAAATTTCCTTTGCAGTTTTTGAGGCTCTGCCCATTTTCTCAATAATTGCAATATTCTTATCGTGTAATTCAGACAACTTGTTAATTGTTTCAACAGCATCTTCTGAGGATTCTTTGATTGCACGAAGAAAGAATTTTATCCATTGTTCGTAATCGTTCTTGTTTCTTACTTCGCTCATACGATCATAATATTCAATTCGATTGTTTTTAAGGTAATAAGAGATATAAAGTGCAGGAGTGTTTAATCTCTTTTTCTCCATTAAAAACAGTGTAATTAACAATCTGCCTACACGACCATTACCATCCAAAAACGGATGTATTGTTTCAAATTGATAATGAATTAAGGCTGCCTGAATCAACAAATCCAATTCATCATCTGAATTTATATATTTTTCTAAATCAGACATTGCCTGTTTCATATCTTCAGGATTAGGCGGAATATATCGTGCATTTTTTAATGTACTGCCTGCGCTACCTATCCAGTTTTGAGAATGTCTGAATTCTCCGGGAGTTTTTTCTTGGCCTCGTACGTCCCTCATTAAAACATCATGGGTTTCTTTTATAAGTCTGTTGCATAGTGGAAGTGAGTTTAGTCGCTCTAAAGCAAACTCGGTTGCTTTTATATAATTAATTACATCAACTACATTTTGATTTGCATTTTTTTCAATCAAAGGATCTAATACATCCTCCAAAGTTGCCTGTGTTCCCTCAATCTGTGATGACAGCAATGCTTCTTTACGTACATACATAGACACAAATAAGTTCATATTTGGAATATAACTTGACAATGTATCTAAAGTTGCTAAAGCCTTTGTTGCATCTGTAATAAGAGAAATCATTTCTGCATCCATATTTATTTCTACCGGTAGCGGTGTAGGACAAAAAGACTTGTACTGGGCCTCTCCACTTAAATTTGTGATATATTCTCCGGATCTTTGCATATAAACACCTTCTTATCTCAAAATTTCAATTATATTTTAACACGATTATTTTGATTTGTCAACTTATCTCAAAATAAACTGTTTTTATATTTTGAATAACTAAGCAAACCGATAATTATTTGTTGAGTTTTTAAATATTATTGCGAAAAAGACCTAACTTTGCTTTATAAACAAAGATAGGTCTTTGATTGTCATATAGTCGGTTTTTAATTTGTTAAAATGGGTAAATGTGGGTAAATTCAGCAGTCTTACTTGTCGGAGAGGGATACATAAGAATATGCTATGCTTCAAAATATGAGGATATAAAAGAGGCGTTAAACAGAATGGAAAAAGCTTTCGGAACAAAATAAATTTTGGAACAGTTTGGGGACGGCAGGCCGTGTGAAAAGTCACATTTTTGTACTCACCATATCTTGTGGACGGGGCTGTTTTGACATTTAGCCATTGGGGACTTGTCCTGACAGACCATAGGTCTTTTGGTATGAAAATCAAAGATTTTCATATCAAAACACGTCCCCGCTATCCCGTTATCCTTTTAAATAGTTGAACAAATTAACGCCAAAAAATGTACGTCCCCAAACGGCACTTTTTATTTTATTTAGAAACTTGTGATGGACGTAACGCAAAGAACAAATCATATTGGGTTTCGTAAGCGCTCAGAAGTTTTGCTTCAACTTCTGCTTCTTCATAAACCTTATATGTCGTTGATTCCTTTGTTTTTGTTACAGAAAGAAGTTTTGCTCCGTCATATACCATTATAACAACCTCTTCTGGTACATATTCCAATGTGTTATTTTCTTCCGCATCAACATAAATAATCACATCGCCTGCTTCTATATAATCTGTTCTGAATTCCTTAATGCCGTTTGTTGCAATTTCCCACTTAAGAGCATCACCAACATAGAATCTGTTACCACCCCAGTATCTGTCTATTAACATAGATTTTACCGGCTTAATTTCATCTGAAACTTCTGTTTGGCGAACAAATAGCTTTAACGGTTCCTTGATTGTAGAAACCCAACCACCTACTTCTATTGCTCCCCCCGGAACGTGGTCTTTAATTGTAAAGAGATTATTTACAATCTCATCGACTTCAGGTAGTGCTAACTCCCTTCCTATTTCCTTATAAATTGCATTGGCAAAAGCTGTATCCTTACCATATTTTGCAAGACCGTCGGCGCCGATGTTTGCGATTTTTCCAAGGGCTTCCTTTTCACCCTCATCTAACTTCTCGCCACCTACTGTATTTATAATCCTATTGGAAGGAATATTATCAACCATTCCGCTTTCGCTTACGATTTCTGCGCCTGAAGGTGCGGTTACCTTTACTTTATAGCTCAAGCTTACACTTTCTCCCGGCTTGATTTCAGCTATATTCCAGGTTATTGTTCCATTTTCAAATTTTCCACCGCCAACAACAGAATCGGCTACAAATTCTGTACCTTCAGGGATTACTTCAGTAACCTTCAGGTTTTTATATGATTCCTTAGTTTTTCCCTGCTTGCTTCTTGATAACCATTCAAGGTATTTTTCGTCATTGGTATTATTGGAAATTTCTACGGTATATGTAAGTTCTCCACCCGAAACCGCTGTTCCGAAATCGTTAATATCAACGGTTCTGTTGATGTCCATAAGCGGATACTTAATACGACTCTTTGTTTTTTCAGGAATTTTTGTGTCTGCCACAACATCGTTGCCCGGGTCTTCATCGTAACACGGGCTTAATAAAAATTCAAGCGGTCTTGTAATTACAAAAACGTCAAGACTATCTACGTCTATCCATCTTGTCATTTCATCAAAATCTGCAAAGATAGCACCATTTGTTTCAAGTATATCTGTGGCAGGTGTGTTTCTCGACACCTTCTGTCCGTTACAATGGATATACAAGTTATTTCCCATATAAATAAGTGCATGACCTATATACATAAAGACATCGCCTACACGCAAATTCTTTTCAAAATCTTCCACATATGGAATTACATGGTTTTTCCTCACATCGTCATAGGATAACTTGTTGCCCTCAGCATCATAATATGAATAGTGAATGTCGCCGTCTTCCCCGTCGCTCTTGAATTGAAGACCAGTTGTGTAATCTGTAAAACCTTCAGATTCAAAAACATCGTGTTTTGCAAAAGTCTCAACTCTTGATAAGTATTTTTCTTTATACAGGTCAAAGTTTATATATCTCATAACACAGGCATCAACATCTTCCTCTGTTAAAGGATCGTTATAGAGCGCTATATCGCCGTTTTGATTTCGCTGATTATCTGCGTAGTTAAAGATATACATCGTTGAAAAACCGTGTGGATGATATACTTTTCCGTATGATTTTACATTAAGTGCTTCCCAGTACGCATGATGCACAAAGGTACTGCAAACCGAATAGAAGGTTGTGTCATTGGTTGCGAATTCCGGTGCTTCTTCTGACGATAGTCTTCCAATACCGCCTCTATAGGAGCTTAATTTGGAAAGTTCTGTCGAGTCATACTGTATTTTCGGTCCTTTTGCATAATATGCCCAGGTAGCAGCTGCGATTGCTTCTTCAAGATCTGCACGGGTAACTACTTCTTTTCCTGCCGGAACTTTTTCTGTTTTGGTTTCCATACACTTTGTACAGGTATAAAGAATTTCCCCTTCGGTTGTAGCGGTTGATTTCTTTATAAGTTCACCGTCGTTAAATGTGTGGTCTTCCTTTTCAATGTGGTTTTTATCATATTCGCACACACGTTCATGAGTGCCATCGCCGTTATTTTTATAACCACACCATTTATGATGATGCTCGCTCCACAGTTTTGCGATTGCACCTGCTGCCCATCCACGGGTAACTTCTGCTTTTGGTTCAAGTTTTTTATCTTCTCCCACCTCGACAATACCCTCTGCAATCGCCCAGGCATATGCAGTTACCGCATAAGCCTTCACATCTTTAGCATCCGCATATTCTGAAAGATAACAACTCTTTTCAAGGTTTCCGTATCCTGTTGCTTTTGCCCACTGATATAAAAATGTTACGGCATGAGAACGGTCAACCGTCAGGTCGGCACCGAAGGTGTTATCGGCAAAACCCTTTGCGATTTCGTTATTATATGCCCAGGCTACCGCATCAGCATAATAGCTATCAGCCGGAACATCGGTAAATCCCGCCGGGCTTCCCGCCTCGGGAGACCCTGCCGCCCGATACAGGAATGTGATAAATTGAGCACGGGTACAAGGTTTTTCGTAACCGAAGATATCTTGATTGAACCCTTTAATTATACCTGCGTCGGTCATCCTTATTATGCCGTCTTTATACTGACTGTCTTTGGGCACATCTTTAAAGTTTATGCTGTTATCGGCAGAAACCGGAACAATCATACTGACTAATATAGAAATCGTTAAAATTACACCTATACTTTTTTTGAACATTTCGCATGCCTCTTTTCACATGTATTTTTCCATATTATAACACCTGAAAATTTAGGTGTAAATGGAATAAATCACACAATATGAAAAAAAACGAACAAATCACTCTTCAAAATGACACACACAAAAAAACGAATACACCTTGTTTTAATAGGAGTTTTCCCACAAAATAGCAACTGTTGTTTTTAAAAAAATTTTTAAACAAGTGCTACAAAGATATCAATGTAATAATCCGATTTTCTAAAAAACAAATAACTCCGTTGCTCTTTATAAACAATAGGCGCTTTTTTTCTACGCAAAAACTTGCGCAAATTGGTGTAGTAATTTGGTGTAGTCGTAGTAGTGTGATTAAGCAGTTGCGTTAGTATCCGAACCCGTTTTGGGTGCGTGTTTTTACGCCACTGCATTGTTAAAATACTCGCAAATGCGTCAGCATTAGCTCCGTTTTTGCCTCGCATTGACGCAAAAACACAGCACCGAAAATTCTTTGAACCAAAAACAAGACAAAATAGTTTGTTTTTCGAGGCGGCAGGTCGCAGGAATACTGTCGTATTTCAAGACCGACAACGAAGAAAAACGGCTATTTTACTTGCTTTTGGCGAGTTCGGATACTAACGCAACTGCTTAACAAAACTCTCCTATTATGTTTCGGCATCTTATCGTTATTTCCCAAAATTAAAAATTTATTGACTTTGGGAAACGAATATGTTACACTGTATACACGAGGGGAGAAGGGCTATGAAACTAATTGAACGTGAAAATTATTTAAATAAACTGATAAACGTTATCGGCACACCTGATATAAAAGTTATAACAGGCGTAAGACGAAGCGGTAAATCAAAGTTACTCGAAGCATTCAGAGATTATGTGTCTGAAAAAGTTTCGGATGCAAACATTGTGCATATCAATTTCAACCTTGCAAAGTTCAACGAATTTAAAAACCACAAGGCTTTAAATCAGTATATAGAAGATGCCTATGTTAAAGGTAAAGATAACTTTGTTCTCATTGATGAAGTGCAGATGTGTGACGAGTTTGAACTTACAATCAACAATCTTCATGCAACTGAGAAGTACGATATTTATATCACCGGCTCAAATGCCTTCCTTTTAAGTTCTGACCTTGCAACATTGTTTACAGGAAGAACTTTTGAAATTAAGGTATATCCGTTCTCGTTCTCCGAATACGTAAAATATTTTTCTTGTTCTGACAATTATTCTGCTTTTGACAGTTATATAAAGGAAGGCGGAATGTCGGGTTCTTACCTTTATAAAGACCAAGAAGCAAGATACGATTATATAAAGAATATCTATGACACCCTTATTGTGAGAGATATCAGAACTAAATATAAAATCAGAAACCCCATCCTTATGGACAGAATTTCAAATTTTCTTATGGATAATATTGCTAATCTGACATCTGCAAGAAGCATTACCGAAACACTCACCGGACATAAGGATAAAATCAACCACAAGACAGTCGGTAAATATATTGAATATCTATGTAATGCTTTTGCCTTTTATAAAGTGCGCAGATACGATATTAAAGGTAAGAAGTATTTATCCACTAATGATAAATATTATATCTCCGACCACACATTCAGATACGCGACACTTGGCACAAAAAATATGGATTATGGCAGAGTTGTTGAAAATATTGTTGCACTCGAACTTTTAAGAAGAGGTTATGAAGTGTATGTGGGTGTTTTGTACAAGAAAGAAATTGATTTTGTTGCCATTAAGCGTAACGAAAAGATTTATATTCAGGTATCGGACAATATCAGCGACGAAAAAACTTTTGAAAGAGAGGTAAGCCCTCTTTTAAAGATACAGGATGCGTATCCTAAAATGGTTATCGCTCGTACCCGTCACGAAGAATATCAGCATGAGGGCATTAAAATAGTTGATGTTGCTGATTGGTTATTAGATAAATAATTCTGTTTCCCAAAACAGAAAATTGCTTGTTTTTGGGAATTAAAAAGTGTCGAAAATCATATACGCATAAAAAGGACCATGGAATTTCCATGGTCTTTTCAAACTTTAGTTGCCTTTTTTCAACATATTTTGCACACTTTGTTGCAAACATAAAACCCCTCTTGCAAACAAGCAAAAGGGGTTGGTTTTGTCTTCTCCGACTCACCTTCGAGTTCCTTTGTTAAAACAAAGGAAGGAACTCTCGGCTCGCTGGATTTGACATCGCACGCTCGCGCCATACTCAGTATGGCTTATCGCACACTTTGTTGCAAACATAAAACCCCTCTTGCAAACAAGCAAAAGGGGTTGGTTTCGTCTTCTCCGACTCACCTTCGAGTTCCTTTGTTAAAACAAAGGAAGGAACTCTCGGCTCGCTGGATTTGACATCGCACGCTCGCGCCATACCCAGTATGGCTTTTTGCTCGCTAACGACTCATTTCGTTTGCTAAAGCAAACTCATTTGTCGGCGATTGTCTTCATCGTGGGGAACAAGAGGACATCTCTTATAGCCTGGCTATCTGTAAGGAGCATACACATACGGTCAATACCAAAGCCTATACCGCCTGTGGGAGCCATACCGATTTCCAGAGCATTCATAAAGTCCTCATCGGTTGTGTTTGCTTCGTCATCGCCCTGTGCAAGTTGTTCTTCCTGCGCTTTGAAACGCTCTCTCTGGTCGATGGGGTCATTGAGTTCCGAGTAAGCATTTGCCATTTCCCAGCCATTCATGAAGAACTCAAAACGTTCAACATAGTCGGGATTTCCGGGTTTCTTCTTGGTAAGAGGAGAAATCTCAACGGGGTGGTCCATAACAAATGTAGGCTGGAGGAGGTGGTCTTCCACAAATTCTTCGAAGAAGAGATTTAAGATGTCGCCTCTCTTGTGGCGTTCTTCATACTCAACGTGGTGTTCATCCGCAAGAGCGCGTGCTTCTTCCAGAGTTTCTACTTTGCCAAAATCTACACCTGCATACTTCTTTACCGCGTCTACCATTGTAATTCTTTCAAAAGGTTTGCCAAGGTCCATTTCTATTCCGTTGTAAACAATCTTGGTTGTGCCCAGAACTTCCATGGCAACGTGGCGGTAGAGGTTTTCTGTTAAATCCATCATACCGTGATAGTCTGTGTATGCCTGATAGAGTTCCATGAGTGTGAACTCGGGGTTGTGACGTGTGTCCAGACCCTCGTTACGGAACACTCTGCCTATTTCATAAACTCTTTCAAGTCCGCCTACAATAAGGCGCTTTAAGTAAAGTTCAAGAGATATACGGAGTTTGAGGTCCTCATCCAATGCGTTGAAGTGAGTTTCAAAAGGACGGGCAGCAGCACCGCCTGCGTTGGAAACAAGCATGGGAGTTTCCACTTCCAGAAATCCCTGACCGTCAAGATAACGACGTATGGAGGAAAGGATTTTGGAACGCTTGATGAATGTATCCTTTACACCCTCATTCATAATGAGGTCCACATATCTCTGACGATAGCGGAGGTCGGGGTCGGAAAGACCGTGGAACTTTTCGGGGAGGGGACGAAGCGATTTTGTAAGAAGTGTTATTTTTTCAACTCTCACGGAAATCTCGCCTGTCTGTGTGGTAAACACCTCACCTGTGGCACCCACTATGTCGCCTATGTCAAGTTTTTTGAAACGGTTGTATTCATCTTCGCCAAGGATATCCTTTTTAACAAAAAGTTGCACCTTGCCTGTGAGGTCTGCAATGTGAACAAAACCGACTTTTCCCATGCCTCTTTTGGACATAATTCTTCCTGCAACTGTAACAATCTGTCCGTCCAGTTTGGAAATCTTTGCCATGATGGTTTCGGTTTCTTCGCTTCCCCTTTTGGTTATTTCTCTTTCTTCCTCGGTGTAATCCTCGGTAATCTGAGCAGATGTATGGGTTCTGTCGAACTTGGTTATTTCAAACGGGTCTCTGCCCTCGCTTTGGAGTTCCTTTAACTTGTCTCTGCGAACTTTGAGAAGTTCGTTTAAGTTTTCCTCTGTCTCGATGATTGTATTTTGTGTGTTTTCCATAGAAATTTTCCTTTCTATCTGTTTATCTCAAGTACCTTAAACTGAATTGTCTCACCGTTTGGCAAAAGAACGTCCACAATTTCATCTGCCTTGTGGCCCAGAATTGCACTGCCTATGGGAGATTCATCGGATATTTTTCCTTCGTCGGGGTTTGCTTCGGTGGAGCCCACTATTGTGTACTCCATTTCTTCTTCAAACTCAACGTCGAAAAGTTTAACCCTGGAGCCGATGCTTATAACATCTGTGCTCACGTCGTTTTCGGACACTATCTGTGCATTTTTGAGCATATTTTCTATTGTGGTAATTCTCTGCTCCATTGCCGCCTGAGCATCCTTGGCTGCATCGTATTCTGCGTTTTCACTAAGGTCTCCGTAACTTCTGGCTTCTTTGATTTTTTCGGCAATCTCCGTTCTTCCCTCAACCTTGAGAGTTCTTAATTCTTCTTCTAATTTCTTGTATCCCTCAGGTGTCAAAATGATTGGTTTTACTGCCATTTTACTAATTCTCCTTTAAAATTACAATACATGTTACCTTATTATACTTATTATCCGGCAACATAATTACAATATTATAACCAAAATTTCCTAAAAAGTCAAGGGATTTTAATATAATAGTAGACAAAACACAAAAAACCTCCCGAATTATTAAATCCGAGAGGTCTTGATTTGCAGTAATTACGCTTTTCCCACAGAACCAAAGAGTTCCATCTTTTCCTTAACGGTTTCCTTGATTGCTTCAACTCCGGGTGCAAGCACCTTTCTGGGGTCAAATCCCTTGCCCACAAGGTCTTTTCCTGCTTCGATATACTCTCTTGTTGCCTTGGAGAAAGCAATCTGACATTCTGTATTAACGTTTATCTTGCTTACGCCAAGGGAAATTGCCTTTTTAATCATATCTGCAGGAATTCCTGTACCGCCGTGAAGAACGAGAGGCATGGGGTCTGTTGCTTTGCTGATTTCTTCGAGAACATCAAAACGGAGACCTGCCCAGTTTTCGGGGTATTTGCCGTGGATATTGCCTATACCTGCTGCAAGCATATCTACACCGAGGTCTGCAATCATCTTACATTCGTCAACGTCTGCAACCTCGCCGCCGCCTACAACACCGTCTTCCTCACCGCCGATTGAGCCAACCTCTGCCTCAACAGAGATACCCTTTTCGTGTGCAATTTTAATTATTTCCTTAGTTTTTTCTATATTTTCATCGATTGCATAGTGTGAGCCGTCGAACATAACTGAT
>JAZNJU010000140.1:0-4433 GCA_045578205.1 Clostridia bacterium
TATACCGCACCTACATGTATGTCGGACGGTGAGAACGGAAATGCAAGGTTTCCTGCGGAGGACTTCCTGCCCTCGTAGTCGCAATGGAGCATACGGCTTCTTGCAAGAGCACATACGGTATCGGCAATTTCCTGTGTTTTGCCCACTATATCCATTATTATGCCCATGGAACTTTCGCTTCCGCCGTTTAATTTAAAGGTAAGGCTGTAACTGCCCTTGGGAAGAGTATTTTTGGTGTTTTCTGCTACGAATTTTGTAACTATATCTATGATGAGGTCTATATTTTCTATTGTTTTGGAGTCATATATTGTAGCAGGGCATATGGTTCTGTAGCCCGAGCACTTTACACCTTCGAGTTTTAATGTCTTTTCCTCTGCCTCTTTAAATACTGAACCCGATACCCGTACAGTTCTGTCATCTATCTGAGTAAAGACAGAATTTGTGAGGTCACATACACCATCGGGTTCAAATATAAGGTAGGGGTTGGACTGCTCATACAGGGTATGGGCGGCAACTCTGTCCACCGTGCATTTTCTTATGGGATTGGCAGGACGAAGTTCAAAGTAGTCATCGTACATATATCCTTGCATTACATCTGCCGCTGCTACCGGCTCGGAGCACATACTTCCACATTCCATAATCTTTGCCATGTGGAAGGCAAGCCCCTCATTGTAGCCTTCATATATACAGGGGGCGGCGTATATGGCGGTATCGCATGCACGACCGCACACTATTACATCAACTTTCTTTTTGAGAAGGTCTATTATGGGTGCTATTCCTATCTGACTTACTATTCTTGCAGAGTTTTCTATGGTTTCCCTTGTAATCGGCATCTCACTACTCATATCTATGAGCTTGCCGTTATCGTATTTATCCAGTACATATTCCTTGGTAACATCGCTCTTTACTGTACCCATGGTAAAGGTAAGATTTTTTTTACGGGCGATTTCAAGGATTATTTCTTTAAGCCATGATACATGCTCTTCACTTCCTGCACCGCCTGCGGTTCCTATTATAAAGGGTGCCTTGTGTTCGAGTGCCTTTGGAAGAGCAAGAGAAAGGTCACGCTTTACAGCGCCTCTGTCCGTAAAGGATTTTCCGCTTCCGAGGTAGTAGGGACCGGGGTCTGTGCTTCCTGCATCTACACCAAGGTAATCAACTTTTTCCGAAAAAGCAATTTCAAGGGCTTCTTCGCTGTAGCCGTAACCGAGAAGTCCGTTTAATGCAACAATTTTCATATACATTACTCCTTTCAAGTTCATAATATCACATTGATAAGGAAAAATATTGCGTATTTTATAAATAATATTGCATTTTGTATATAAAGTTGATATAATGTGATTGGTGATACATATGGACATAAAAAACCGAGGATAAAAAGTCCTCGATTTTTTGTATAGAAAAAAGGCTGAAACCATGGCGGAATCAGCCTTTTTGTGGTATAATAAACACAATCAATGTAACAAAAGCATTCTGCTTTTGCATATATGTGTTTATTGAACCAAATAACGAAGAATTAACAAGTTTTCATCATTTCCTATACTTAAAATTCACAGAAAAATCCCTAAAACAAAACAAAGACCTCTTTTAGCGAGATCTTTGTCTGTTTTAGGGATTAATTTACATCCCCTTTTTAGTATCAATCAGGAAAATGTTATTGACTTTTTTCGCATATATACACTAAGCACCAATCCCACAGCGGCAAAGTTTGTAATTATCGATGAGCCGCCGTAACTGAAAAAGGGGAGAGGAATTCCTGTAACAGGCATAAGACCTATGCACATTCCGATGTTTTCAAAAATATGGGCAAGGAACATACAGGACACGCCAACGCATATGTATCGGCTTATGTCCGATTTAACTCTTTTGCTGCTTGCAAGGCATCTGTACACAAGACAGAAAAGAAGCGCGGTTACGGCAATACAGCCTATAAGTCCAAGTTCTTCTCCCACAACTGCAAAGATAAAGTCGGTGTGCTTAACGGGAAGATAACCCAACTGTGTCTGTGTTCCCTGGTAAAGACCTTTTCCGAGAAGTTGTCCCGAGCCGATTGCAATTTTGGATTGTATAACGTGATATCCGGCATTAAGAGGGTCTGCTTCGGGGTTAAAGAACACTCTTATTCTGTTTTTCTGGTATTCCTGAAGAAAGAAAAACCAAATCATGGGTATTGTTCCGATTACAGTGCCTATGGCTGTGAGAAAATACTTGTACGAAACTCCTGCAGCGAACACAATTCCGATGAAAATGAATATGAAAACCATTGCAGTACCGAAGTCGGGCTGGAGCATTATGAAAAACAGAAGTATTCCCAGGTGTGCCAGTAGTTTCAATATGTTTTTTGGCTCATTTATTTTATCCCCAAAGTCTGCCGCTCTTTTTGAAAGAGTGATTATAAAACCGATTTTTACAAATTCCGATGGCTGAATTCCAATGGGACCGAATCTTATCCAACTTCGGCTTCCCGTATCTTCACGTCCCGTACCTATTACAAGAACAACAACAAGCATAAGGACACAAAGTAAGTATATCAGTTTCCACGCAGTGCTGACTTTTTCAAAGTTCATAGCGGTTATTATTGCCATAACGAAAAAGCCGATAGCCGCAGCAATTGATTGTATCAGCACGTACTTTGAGCCACCGTCAATGGAATGTACGGCACTGGAAATCATCACAATGCCAAAACCTGCGCATATGAGTGACAATACTATGAGTATATAGTCAAGTTCTTTGAATGAAAATATTTTTCCTCTTCTCATATCTAACCTCAAACTTTCTAAAACTCTCCTGCAAGGTATTGTTCTGCAAAATGGGCGGCTGTAGCACCGTCACTTGCAGCGGTTACCACCTGTCTGAGAGCCTTCGTGCGTATGTCACCGGCGGCAAAAACTCCCGGTATATTTGTCTTTGTGCTTTCATCTGCAGAGATGTATCCGAGACTATCCAGCACAAGAGAATCTGCAAAAATTTTAGTTTCTGGTGTTCTTCCAATGCTTATGAATACACCGTCGCAGTCAATTTGCGAAATCTCGTTTGTTGTGACATTTTGTACTTTTACGCCTTGTATCTTTTCATCGAAAACAAATTCCTTGCAAACACTGTTCCAGACGAATTCAACATTTTCCGCTTTGAGAAGAGGGTCGTGATAGATTTTCGTGGCACGCAGAGTGTCACGCCTGTGTATGAGAAAGACCTTTTTGCATATTTTGGACAAAAGCAGGGCATCTGCCGCGGCAGAGTTTCCTCCGCCCACAACACAAACGGTTTTACCTCTGTAGAACATGCCGTCACAAGCGGCACAGTAACCAAGACCTCTGCCGATTAGTTTTTCCTCGTTTTCAAGTCCCAGATGTTTGTGGTCGGCACCCATGGCGATGATTATTGCCTTGGCACGAAGTGTCTTTTGAGAGGTTTGAACAATTTTGATTTTATTTTTCAGATTTACCGACAAAACCTCGTCCTGAAAAGTTTGTGCACCGAATCTGTGGGCACTGCTTTGCATCTTAAAACCAAGCGTAAATCCGTCAATTCCCTCATCAAATCCGGGGTAATTGTCAATTTGAGAAGTCTGGGTCATCTGACCTCCCGGGGAAAACTTCTCCACCACCAAAGTGTCAAGCCCGCTTCGTACAGCATAGAGAGCGGCGGTGTATCCCGCAGGGCCTCCGCCAAGTATTATCACGTCAAAAATTTTGTTTTCCATAATCTTATCCCAAAAGTGCAAGTATCTGATTTTTTGGTACTGCACCTACTGTACTGTTTGTAATTTTTCCGTCTTTTATCACAAAGAGCGAGGGTATGCTCATAACCTTGAATTCGGAAGCGAGTTCGGATTCTTCGTCGACATTTACTTTTCCGACTTTTATCTCGGGGTGTTCCTCAGCAATTTCATCCACAATGGGAGAAACCATTCTGCAGGGACCGCACCAGGAAGCCCAGAAGTCCAGAAGAACAGGTTTGTCACTATTTAATACCTCTGATTCAAAGTTCAATTTTGTAATTTCAAAAACAGCCATATTTTTTCCTCCTTAACATATATTATCTTTATTTTAACCAATACAATAATCCATTATAAGCATTACGCAAAAACCTGCAAGCAGGGCATAGGTAGAACTTCTTTCACTGCCGTGGGCGTGAGTTTCGGGTATCATTTCATCACTGATTACATAGAGCATTGTTCCGCCCGTAAAGGCAAGAGCAAAAGGCAGGATAGTTCGTGAAATAAACACACTGAAAAATCCTATGAAAGTACCTGCAACCTCAACAAGCCCCGTCGCTAACGCAATGATAAGAGTCCGTTTTTTAGACATTCCTGCTGCAAGCATGGGAGAAATTATTACCATTCCCTCGGGGATGTTCTGAAGAGCAATACCGCCTGCAATTGTGAGAGCCTCTCCGATTTCTTCTGTTCCGAATCCTACTCCTGCCGCGAT
>JAZNJU010000141.1:0-2397 GCA_045578205.1 Clostridia bacterium
CAGAGGCAGAGTAAAGGCGCAGAAAAACCCCATAACTCTCGGGACATATGTTGCGCTTTTTCCGCAACTTATTGCGGGCCCCATTGTGCGGTATTCGGATGTGGAAAAACAACTAAAAAAAAGGACACACAGTTTTGAAAAGACAGCACTGGGAATACGCCGTTTTGTGCTTGGACTTTCCAAAAAAATAATTTTGGCAAACACCCTGGGAGAACTGTGTGCGGTTTTCACATCTTCTCCCGACAAGTCGGTTGCGTTCTATTGGCTATATGTAATTTCATACACACTGCAGGTGTATTTTGACTTTTCGGGATACAGCGACATGGCGATAGGTCTTGGCAAGATATTCGGATTTGACTTTATGGAGAACTTCCGTTATCCCTTTGTGTCAAAAAGCATTGCAGAATTCTGGCGCAGGTGGCACATATCTCTGGGGACTTGGTTCCGAGACTATGTGTATGTCCCCATGGGCGGAAACAGGGTGACTTTCAAAAGGCATATGTTAAACATTTTTGTTGTGTGGTTTTTAACAGGTTTCTGGCACGGTGCACAGTGGAATTTCATTGTGTGGGGGCTGTATTTCGGTGTGTTGCTCATACTGGAAAAGCACTTTTTCGGGGAGTTTCTTTCAAAAAGAAGGGTGTTCTCTCATGTGTATGTGATTTTCCTTACCCTCATAAGTTTTGCAATCTTTGGTGCATCAAATCTTTCCGAGGCGTGGAAAACCATCTGCGGAATGTTTGGCGGAAATTCTGTTCCCGCTTTTTCGGAAGCGTTCCGATACAATATTGGAAACTACGGATTTACAATTTTTGTTGCAATACTGTGCTCTACACCTGTATTTCGGTTGTGCAAGAAGTACGTTTTGTCCAAAAAAGGTTTGGCAAAGGTTTTCAATGCGTTGGAACTGCCTTGTCTTGCAGGACTTCTCATAGTTACAACAGCATACCTTGTCGACGGGTCTTTTAATCCGTTTTTGTATTTCAGATTTTAAGTTTGGCGGTGAAGAAAATGAAAAATATCATAATTACTGTTTTTTTCGCTCTGATTATGTTTGTGCTTTCCGCACTGTGCATTTTTGGAGACAGCGCTGTCTACTCCGACAGCGAAAGAAGATATCTTGCAAAACTGCCCAAACTGAATAAGGAGAATATAGTATCGGGAGAATTTATGTCTTCTTTTGAAACCTACGCACAGGATAATTTCCCGGTGAGGGATTCTTTCCGAAGCATCAAAGCCTATTTTGCAACAGATGTAATGCAAAAGAAAGACAACAACGGCATATTCGAAGCAGACGGCCACATTTCCAAAACAGACGGTGAGAAAAACGGCTATATGCTGGATTATGCCGCAGGGAAATTCTCGGAAATTGCAGAGAAGTATGCAAAGGACACTACAAAACTGTACTTTTCCATAGTGCCCGACAAAAACTTCTTCCTTGCAGAGAAAAACGGATATCCCTCCATAGATTACAGGGGATTTATCGGAGAAATGAAAGAAAAAACCCCGTTTCTTACCTATATTGATATAACGGAAAATCTCGGTGCTGAGGATTATTACTTTACCGATACCCACTGGAAGCAGGAAAACATTACAGACATAGCGCAAATACTGGCAAATAAAATGGGAACAAAGATAGGTTCGGATTACAGAGTAAATACCCTGGATATACCGTTCTATGGGGTGTATGCAAGCCAAAGTGCAAAAAAGATTAAGCCCGATACCATTAAATATCTCACAAATGACACCATAGACAGCGCCAAAGTAACGTACTACGATACGGGCATGCCGAAGAAAGGCGATATGTACAACTTGGAAAAAGCAAAAGGTAAAGATCCGTATGAAATGTTTCTTTCGGGTTCAACTCCTCTTGTGACACTGGAAAATACCAAGGCGGATGAAAAAAGAGAACTGGTTCTCTTCAGGGATTCTTTCGGAAGCAGTATTGCTCCGCTTCTTCTGGATGGCTACAGCAAGATAACCGTGGTGGACATACGCTATATAAACAGCGGTTTCCTTGGCGGATTTGTGAATTTTGAAAATGCGGATGTGCTGTTTTTGTACAGTACGGCAATTCTTAATAACAGTACGGCGCTGAGGTGAGTTTCTTTTCCCAAAAGAAACAAAAGGCTTTTTAAATATTTCAATTAAAAATTGTAGGGTGCATCCTCCAGGATGCACCGAAAAGTTATAATTTTCAATTACTTGGGAAAGACCGTAGGGGTGACCTGCAGGTGTCACCCCTGCCACCCCTCCCCGTCCGCTGTGCAATACGCAGGGAAAGCAAAATAAAAAGCCAATTCTATACCGAACGTTGCGGACGCAAGAATTTTTCTTGCTTGTCCTCACTAAACGGCACTTGTATAAGGTAACTGAATTAGTACAAGTGCCGTTTTC
>JAZNJU010000142.1:0-9071 GCA_045578205.1 Clostridia bacterium
GCAACAGAGGCAGATATCTGCCAGGCACTCGAAATGGCGGGCAAAAATCCCGATGGTAAGACCGTTCTCTATGACGGAAGAACAGGTGAGCCGTTTGACGGTCCTGTAACAGTTGGTTACATGTACTATCTGAAACTCCACCACCTTGTAGACGACAAGATTCACGCAAGAAGCACAGGTCCTTACTCCCTCGTTACTCAGCAGCCTCTGGGCGGTAAAGCACAGTTCGGCGGACAGAGATTCGGTGAAATGGAAGTTTGGGCGCTTGAGGCTTACGGCGCAGCATACACACTTCAGGAAATCCTCACAGTCAAGTCCGATGATGTTGTGGGACGTGTCAAGACTTACGAAAGCATCGTGAAGGGTGAAACAATACCCAAGCCGGGTGTTCCCGAATCCTTCAAGGTTCTTATAAAAGAACTCCAGTCACTCGGTCTGGACGTTAAGGTTCTGGACGAAAACGATGAAGAAATCATTTTAAAAGAGTCTTTGGACGATGATGGATTCAAGTTCAACTTCGACCGCGGTGACGACTTCTATGAGATGGCAGATCCCACAGAAGAACCCCCTCAAGAAGTTGAAAATGAAGACGAAGAAGATGACCTTTTCGACGAATTCATGAAGAACTTTGCATCCGACGACGATGAAGATGACTTCCACGACGATCTGGACGATATACAGGACGCCCCCGAAACCGAAATATTGGAACTTGATATCGAAGGACTTGCACTGGATTTAGATGCGGACCTTGGCGATATCGACAGCAGTATTGACGACCTTACGGGCGATAACTAAGAAAGGAGAATGGCTATGACAGAGAATATGATTGAAGAAAAGAATTTTAGTGCTATCAAAATCGGTTTGGCTTCTCCCGAAAAAATAAGAGAATGGTCCCACGGCGAAGTAAAAAAGCCCGAGACTATCAACTACAGAACACTTAAACCTGAACGTGACGGACTTTTCTGCGAAAGAATTTTCGGACCTACCAAGGACTGGGAATGTTTCTGCGGAAAGTACAAGAGAATACGTTACAAGGGTATTGTCTGTGATAAGTGCGGTGTTGAGGTAACCCGTGCCAAGGTAAGAAGAGAACGCATGGGTCACATTGAACTTGCGGCTCCCGTCTCTCACATCTGGTACTTCAAGGGTATTCCCAGCCGTATGGGTCTTATACTCGATGTTAGTCCCAGAATCCTTGAAAAAGTTCTTTACTTTGCTTCCTACATCGTAATCGATGCAGGTAAGACAAATCTTGAAGACAAACAAATTCTTTCTGAAAGTGAGTATAAAGAAGCGGTAGAGAAGTATGGCAAAGACGGTTTCAAAGCCGGTATCGGTGCAGAAGCGGTAAAAGAACTTCTTGCTTCCATCGACCTGGATATACTTTCCGCTGAACTCAAAGATGAACTGGATAACTCCCAGGGTCAGAAGAAGACAAGAATTGCAAAAAGACTGGAAGTTGTAGAATCTTTCAGACTTTCCGGCAACCGCCCCGAATGGATGATAATGGATGTAATTCCTGTAATTCCTCCCGAAATCCGTCCTATGGTACAACTCGACGGCGGCAGATTTGCAACATCCGACTTGAATGACCTCTACAGAAGAGTTATCAACCGAAACAACAGATTAAAGAGACTTCTTGAACTTGAAGCACCCGACATCATTGTAAGAAATGAAAAGAGAATGCTTCAGGAAGCAGTAGATGCTCTCATAGACAACGGCAGACGCGGAAGACCCGTTACAGGCCCCGGAAACAGACCTCTCAAGTCTCTTTCCGATATGCTCAAGGGTAAGCAGGGTCGTTTCCGTCAGAACCTCCTCGGTAAGCGTGTTGACTACTCCGGACGTTCTGTTATCGTTGTTGGTCCTGAACTCAAAATCTATCAGTGCGGTCTTCCCAAGGAAATGGCACTTGAACTGTTCAAACCTTTTGTAATGAAGAAACTCGTTTCCGACGGTCTTTGCCACAACATAAAGAGTGCAAAAAGAATGGTAGAGAGAGTTAAACCCGAAGTATGGGATATACTGGAAGATGTAATCAAAGAACACCCCGTACTTCTTAACCGTGCTCCTACACTTCACAGACTTGGTATTCAGGCATTTGAGCCTATCCTTGTAGAGGGAAGAGCATTAAAACTCCATCCTCTTGTATGTACTGCGTTCAACGCCGACTTCGACGGTGACCAGATGGCTGTTCACGTTCCTCTTTCACCGGAGGCACAGGCGGAGGCAAGATTCCTTATGCTTTCTGCAAACAACCTCTTGAAGCCTCAGGACGGTAAACCTGTAACCGTGCCTACACAGGATATGGTTCTTGGTAGTTATTACCTTACCATCAACAAGCCCAAGGAAGTTAAGATTACCGATCCCGGTGACACGGGCTTTGAAGTTGGCGATGTAGTTTGCTACTTAAGCAATCAGGAATTTAACAAGAATAGCAAAAAAGCCATAAAGAGAGGCAAGTCTTTAAAACAGATGAATGCCGAACTTGAAGCAGAAGGCAAGAAACCCGCTCAGTTTACTGAAGAAGGCTGCTTCGCAGGAGAAAAGGGCGAAGGCAAGTATTTCAAGAATTACGACGAAGTGCTCATGGCATACAATGCAGGTGAACTTGAACTTCACGCACCTATCAAGGTTATAAACACTAAAGAAATAGACGGTGTTACCTACGAGGGCATTATAGATGCAACAGCAGGTAAACTCATATTCAATGAGCAGGTTCCCCAGAATATCGGACTTGTTGACAGGGCAGTAAAGGATACCGATACCGAGGAAGAAAAACTCAGTAAAATCCTCACTCTGGAAGTTGGCATGGAATTTGTTGCCGACAAGAAAGGTCTCGGAAAAATCCTTGACAAGTGCATAAGAACTCATGGAACAACAGATTCCGTAACTGTTCTTGACGCAATCAAGTCTTTGGGTTATAAGTACTCCACGAAGGGTGCTCTCACAATCAGCGTATTTGATATGAAGATACCCCAGTCCAAGTACGAAAGACTTGAAAATGCACAAAAAGAAGTTGATAAGATTACAAAACAGTACAAGAGAGGTCTTATTACTGACGAAGAAAGATACAGAAATGTTATCGGCGCATGGAACAACGCTGTGGACGATATTTCCGATGCTCTTATGGAAAATCTCGACCAGTACAACCCCATCTACATGATGGCAACTTCCGGTGCCCGTGGTAGTAAGGACCAGATTAAGCAGTTGTGCGGTATGCGTGGTCTTATGGCAGATACATCAGGTAATGCTATCGAAATTCCAATCAAGGCTAACTTCCGTGAAGGCCTCAACGTTTTGGAATACTACATTTCCACACACGGTGCCCGTAAGGGTCTTACCGATACAGCATTAAGAACCGCTGACTCCGGTTACCTCACAAGAAGACTTGTTGACGTATCTCAGGATGTTATCATCCGTGAGGATGACTGCGGAACAACTGAGGGTATATCAGTTAAGAAGATTGCTATTGGCGAAGAAGTTATAGAAAGTTTCAGAGACAGACTCATAGGCAGAACTGCTCTGGAAGATATTCTCCATCCCGAAACAGGCGAAGTGCTCGTTGCAGCAAATTCTCTCATGACAGAAGCAATTGCAACCATGGTTGCCGATGCAGGTGTAACAGAAGCCAAGATAAGAAGCATTCTCACTTGCGAATCCAGAATCGGTATTTGTGCAAAATGTTACGGCTCCAACCTTTCCTCCGGAGAAATGGTGGATGCAGGTGAAGCAGTTGGTATCATAGCCGCTCAGTCTATCGGTGAACCCGGTACCCAGTTAACCATGAGAACATTCCATGCCGGCGGTGTTGCGGGTGATGATATTACTCAGGGTCTGCCCAGAGTTGAAGAACTCTTTGAAGCAAGAAGACCCAAGGGTGTTGCTATCATTGCCGAAGAAGCAGGTACCGTCAAGATTGAGGAAACACAGAAGAAGAGAGAAGCCGTTATCACAACAGAAGACGGAATTACTCACAACTACCTCATTCCTTACGGTTCCAGGCTCAAGGTTTCCGATGGAGATACCGTATCTCTTGCACAGGAACTCACCGAAGGTTCTATCTATCCTCAGGATTTACTCCGTGTTATGGGTGAAAACGGAATCAAGGCTGTTACGGATTATCTTATCCAGGAAGTACAGAGAGTGTACAGACTCCAGGGTATTGATATCAACGATAAGCATATCGAAGTTATCGTAAGACAGATGATAAGAAAGGTAAAAGTTACCGAACCCGGTGAAACAGACCTACTTATCGGTTCCTTAATAGACAGAGCAGAATTCGAGGCTCATCGCCGCCAGGCTGTTGCCGACGGCAGAGCAGAACCCGAGTGCGAAGCAGTTCTTCTTGGTATTACCAAGACTGCTCTTGCAACAGACTCGTTCCTCTCGGCGGCTTCTTTCCAGGAAACAACAAGAGTTCTCACAGATGCTGCAATTAAGGGCAAAAAGGATCCTCTCATAGGTCTTAAAGAAAATGTAATCATAGGTAAACTCATTCCTGCAGGTACAGGACTTCCCGTATATCAGGATGTTGAGATTGTTACACCTATAATCTAATGAAAAAAACCGCAACCTTTGTTTCAAGGTTGCGGTTTTTGCGTTTGCAGATTTTCATTTCCAACCATATCATAAAGTTCTTTTACTTCCAGATAATCATGCTCGGCATCGGACTTCGCTTTTTTAAGCAGTTGCGTGGCTTCGCATATGGCGGTTATCAGTTTGTAGTACAGTTCTTCATATTTTTCCATCTCATGTCTTCCTCCCATAAAAAAAGTGCGTCAGCAAAGCCAACGCACGAAAAACGTGTAACTTCGCTGATGCCACTCAGTTAATACATATATATCATACACATACCAAAAGAAGCACACGTTTTTACTGAAACAAAAACAGTATGCGTATGATATTATTAAAATGAGTGGCACTCTTATGATAACATAAGGGGTAGTTTTTGTCAATGTGTGAAAAATGTCGAAAAGCATTTTCCAAAATCTTCATAAAAATACTTTTTTAAATGAAATGTATGCTTTTGGGTTTAAATACGTATTATAGTCACGAAAAACATTGCAATTTAAATGACGCAGTGATATAATAATTTAAGAAAATTTCAGGGGATAACCCTGCAAAATTTGTCACTTTTTGAGAGGAAGCATCAAAAATGGAAACGAAGTATTTGTTTGATTTAAGCCACACAAAAGCAGAAGAATTGTTATCCGAAACAAAATATCCGTGGGAAGTTCTTCCCAAAATAAAAGATTTCATACTGAAACTGGGAGAAACTCTCCCAAAGGACAGATACACAGAGGTCAAAGAAAATGTCTGGGTAGCGGTCAGCGCCAAAGTCAGTGATACTGCAAGTATTTCGGGCCCGTGCATTATAGATGAAGATACCGAGGTGCGTCACTGTGCTTTCATACGGGGAAGTGTTCTTGTAGGAAAGAACTGTGTTGTGGGAAATTCCACAGAGGTTAAAAACAGCATTATTTTCGATAATGTTCAGATTCCACATTACAATTATGTGGGAGATTCCGTTCTTGGCTACAAATCCCATCTTGGTGCAGGAGCAGTTACATCCAACGTAAAAAGCGACAAAACTCTCGTAACTGTCGGGACAGCCAACGGAAAAGTGGAAACAAACTTAAAAAAATTCGGCGCAATGGTGGGCGATTTCACCGAAGTCGGCTGTCATGCCGTGCTGTGTCCCGGAACAGTTGTGGGAAAAAACTGTACGGTTTACCCCACATCCATGGTGAGAGGCTATGTCCCCGAGGACAGTATATACAAAGACAAGGACAATGTGGTAAAGAAGAAATAGGATAAAATCCGCAAAAGACCTCATAATAAAATCAGTTATATTTTAGCCTTTAGTATTGGTTGTTAAGGCTACATTGCGGAGGTTTCTATGTGCGGAATAGTCGGTTTTTCGGGTAAAAAAGGTGCCCTTGCAAAGGTCCTCGATACCCTTTCTTATCTTGAATACAGAGGATACGATTCGGCAGGTGTCGCATTTTTTAATGCTGACGGGCAAATTGAGGTAGTCAAAACAAAAGGCAGAGTAAGCAATCTTGTGTCTGAACTTGAGGGCAGAGGAGGCGGTGCAAGGTGTGCAATAGGGCACACAAGGTGGGCAACCCATGGGGAGCCGTCCGCAGTCAATGCTCATCCTCACGGCACAGATAACCTCAGCATTGTACACAACGGGATTATTGAAAACTGCCACGAAATCAAGGGTTTCCTTTCGGATAAAGGCTACACATTTTCCTCCGAAACCGACACGGAAGTTTGCGCAAAACTTCTGGACTATTATTACCTTGAATGTAAAAATCCGATTGAGGCAATAGGACGTACTTGCAACAGAGTTTCGGGTTCCTATGCCATCGGGGCGGTATTTGCAGATTATCCGAACACTATATTTGCTTTCCGCTGTGCAAGCCCCCTTGTGGTTGCACCGTCTTCCCGAGGAAATTTTATTGTTTCCGATGCGTCTGCGCTTTCGCCTTTCACAAAGAATTTTTACTCTTTGGAGGACGGCGAAGCGGCACGTCTTACGGCTGACGGAATCGAATTTTTCGATTTTGCGGGCAATATTATTCCAAAAGAGACGGATACTTTTCAAATCGAAGATACGGCATCGGACACGGAGGGGTATCCCCACTTTATGCTGAAAGAAATTTTTGAAGAACCAAATGTGCTGGCAAGAACTGCGGAAGCACTGGTGCCTGCAGGGTTGTTTGAGATGGGTGTATCTTTGAGTGAAGATGAATTAAAAGCACTCAGGGAAATTCATATCGTTGCCTGCGGAACTGCCTATCACGCGGGACTTTGCGCATCTCATATATTCGAAAAATTACTGCATATTCCCGTGAGGGTGCACTATGCTTCTGAGTTCAGATATTCCAATCCCCTGCTCACAAGGGACAGCACAGTTATTTTCGTGTCCCAGTCGGGCGAAACCGCCGATACTCTTGCCGCTTTGAGACTTTGCAAAAGCATGGGAATTCACACTATTGCTGTCGTAAATGTCCATGGCTCCGCAATGGCACAGGAATCCCACGATGTTATCTACACCAAAGCAGGACGGGAGATATCCGTTGCCAGCACAAAGGCATATGTCGTGCAGATAGCCGCTCTGGCGGTCCTCGCTGTTAAAATGGCCTGTGTGCGCGGAAATATTGATGTCGGAACGAAAGAGAAACTTCTGGATATAATCTCAAAGGAAATCCCCCAAAAGATAGCCTCCGCTTTCAAGTGCGGAGAACTTTGCCGCGAGATTTCACAAATCCTCAAAGACAGCAAAAATGTGTTTTTTATTGGAAGAGGTATAGACTATGCCCAAAGTTGTGAAGCGGCACTGAAAGCCAAGGAGATTTCCTACATTCACTGCGAGGCGTATCCCGCAGGAGAACTCAAGCACGGAAGTATTGCGCTCATTGAAGAGGGCGTGCCCGTCGTGGCAATAATCACATGTCATAAAATAAAAGAAAAAATCATAAATAATATTCGTGAAGTCAGATCACGCGGAGCGAGAGTAATCATCTTAATATCCGATGATATGGAAATCCCCGAAGATGTATATGACAAAATTATAAGAATCCCCTGCACAGAAGAGATTTTTATGCCGATGGTTATGGCGTCGGTTATACAACTTATTGCATATCATATGGCGGTTTTTCTGGGTAACGACCCTGACAAACCGCGTAATTTAGCAAAATCAGTTACAGTAGAATAGGAGAGACAGAATATGGGAAAATACTTTGGAACAGACGGCTTCCGCGGAGAAGCCAACAAAACACTCACAGTAGAACACGCTTTTAAGGTTGGAAGATACCTTGGCTGGTACTACGGCAAGGAACACAAGTGCAAAATCGTTATAGGTAAGGACACAAGACGCTCCAGTTATATGTTTGAATATGCCCTTGTTGCAGGCCTTACCGCAAGCGGTGCCGATGCGTATCTTCTGCACGTTACCACAACTCCGTCCGTAGCATATGTGGTGCGGACCGAGGAGTTTGACTGCGGTATCATGATATCGGCAAGCCACAACCCCTATTATGACAACGGGATTAAACTCATAAACAACCGCGGAGAAAAAATGAGCGAAGCGATAATAACCGATATAGAGGCATACCTCGACGGCATCATAGGAGAACTCCCTCTTGCCACGGGAGATAACATAGGAAGAACTGTTGACTATGCCGCAGGCAGAAACCGCTACACGGGATACATTATTTCTCTTGCACGCAATTCCTACAAGGGTATCAGAGTGGGACTGGATGCTTCAAACGGAAGTACCTGGATGCTTGCCAAAAACATATTCGACACTTTGGGGGCAGAAACTTTTGTAATAAACAACACTCCCAACGGCACAAACATAAACAACGGTTGCGGTTCCACGCACATAGAGGGATTGTGCGAACTTGTAAAAACCGAAAAACTCGATATCGGCTTTGCTTTCGACGGCGACGCCGACAGATGCCTTGCTGTGGATTGCAGGGGCAATGTACTTACAGGCGACCACATACTTTATCTTTGCGCCTGCTATATGAATGAAAACGAGACGCTCAATAAAAATACGGTTGTAACCACAGTAATGAGCAATATGGGGCTCTACAAGGCGCTCGACGAAAAAGGAATATCCTATGTAAAGACCGATGTCGGAGACAAGTATGTGTATGAAGCAATGCTCAAAAACGATTACTGTCTCGGCGGCGAGGAATCGGGGCATATTATATTTTCCAAATTCGCTTCCACGGGAGACGGCCTCATAACAGCCCTTAAGATTATGGAAGTGTTCATAGAAAGCAAACTTCCGTCAGATAAACTCTGCGAGGGATTTACCCGTTTTCCGCAGGTAGTGAAAAATGTAAGGGTAAAGGACAAAGGAGCGGTTATTGCCGATGAGAGTGTTCAGGAGGCTGTAAAAAGTGCAGAGGCTTCTCTTGGAGGCGATGGCAGAATACTTCTTCGCAAAAGCGGAACCGAGCCTGTAATAAGGGTTATGGTTGAAGCAATGGGCGAAACGCTCTGCAATACGCTTGCCCAGAAAGTTGCCGATGTTATAAAAGAAAAAG
>JAZNJU010000143.1:0-1919 GCA_045578205.1 Clostridia bacterium
GGGAGGATAAAGTATGCAAACCCAAAACTTAAACGAAATCATAAATAAAGACAAAAAATACTACATGAACACCTTTGGAGACAGGACACCTCTTTGCTTCAAGGAGGGAAAGGGTATTGAACTTACCGATATATCGGGAAAGGTTTACAAAGACTTTTTTGCAGGCATAGCGGTAAGTGCTCTGGGACACGCTCACCCCGAGTTAAGCAAGGCAATAGCCGACCAGGCATCAAAACTTCTGCATACCTCCAGTGTGTACTATGTGGAAAATCAGGCAAATCTTGCAGAAAAGTTGTGTGAAATTTCAGATTTCGACAAAGCGTTTTTTGCAAGCACAGGAGCCGAAGCGAATGAAGGGGCAATAAAACTTGCCAGAAAATATTTCTACAACCAAGGAATAGACAGATACGAAATAATTACATTGAATAAATCATTTCACGGAAGAACAATAACCACCGCAACGGCAACAGGTCAGGAAAAGTACAAGGCACCTTACAAACCTCTTACTCCCGGATTTAAGCATGTCGATATAAATAACGTTGAGCAGTTGCGCGAGGCGGTAAATGAGCACACAGCAGCAATTATGATAGAATTTATTCAGGGCGAAAGCGGTGTGCATCCCGTTACGGAAGAATTTGCAAGAGAAATCAGAAAAATCTGCGATACCGAGGGGATACTCTTTATAGATGACGAAGTACAGACCGGAATAGGCAGAACAGGCAAGATGTTTGCCTATCAGAACTACGGCATAGTTCCCGACATTATGACTCTTGCCAAGGCACTTGGAGGAGGAGTTCCAATCAGTGCTGTTCTTGCAAAAGACTTTGTGGCATCGGCATTTTGTCCCGGAGACCATGGAACAACATTTGGCGGAAATCCGCTGAGCACAAGAGCAGGGCTCACTGTTATGGAAGTAATGGAAAAAGAAAACCTCTGCGGCAACGCCTCAAAGATTGGTAAGTACATAAAAGTAACAATAGAAAAGGAACTTTCCCACGTTGTAAAGGAAGTCCGCGGAATGGGTCTTATGATTGGTGTTGAATTCAAAGAACCCATTGCCAAAAAAGTAAACAGCGTGCTTCTAAATGGGTTCAATTACCTTGTTGGTGTTATAGGCGACAGTATATTCAGAATAGTACCGCCTCTTATAGTAACCAAAGAAGATGCCGACGCATTTCTGGATGCACTCAAAAAATCGATTTAAGGAGAACGAAAATGAAACATTTATTAAGTTTATATGATTTGTCAACAGAAGAAATAGAGAAGATACTGGACCTTGCCATTAAACTCAAGGCGGACAACAAAGCAGGCAGAGAGCATCATTTGCTCAAGGGCAAGAGCCTTGGAATGATATTTGCAAAGTCCTCCACAAGAACCAGAGTTTCCTTTGAAGTGGGTATGTATCAGTTGGGCGGACAGGCTTTGTACCTCAACAGCAACGACATACAACTGGGCAGAGGCGAGAGCATATACGACACTGCAAATGTACTTTCCAGATTTTTGGACGGTATTATGATAAGAACATATGACCAGCAAGATGTTGAAGACCTTGCAAAGTACGGTTCAATAAGCATCATAAACGGTCTTACTGACCTTTTGCACCCCTGTCAGATACTTGCTGATTTCCAGACAATCTATGAACACAAGGGGAGATTAAAGGGCAAAACAGTGTGCTATGTGGGTGACGGAAACAATATTTCCAATTCACTTCTCTACGGTTGCACAAAACTCGGTATGAATATTAACGTGGCTACACCCAAGGGGTATGAATGTGATGCACTGGTAACCGAAAGAGCGCTGGAAACTGCCAAGGCAACAGGTTCAAAGGTTGTTCTAACACAAGACCCCAAGGAAGCCATAAAGGGAAGCGATGTTGTTATTACCGACACCTGGGTTAGTATGGGTCAGGAAGCAGAAAA
>JAZNJU010000144.1:0-11328 GCA_045578205.1 Clostridia bacterium
ACTTCCCACCCCCACCTCATACAGGGTGGAAGCAATAAGAAAGAGTCTGTAGAATATGTATGCAAGAACGAAAAACGGGTTCACGGAAGAGTTTGTCGGAAACGTACTGAGATACACAAAAGCGGAGGGAAGCACAATGTACTATATTCAGATAATAAATCCCACAGAAAAAGACTTCAACGACGCAGGCTATTACCGTCTGCCTTACTTTGAGGAAGGGTGTTTTGATGAAGAAGCATTGGTTTAGCAAGGCGGTTGTGGTTTTCTGCATACTGGAAATGGTGGCAATTCAGGTGTGGTCAATGAGAATTGCAAGTCATAATTCATTTCTGGTTACAGGGCTTCTCACAACAAATCACGCTGTCTTCGGCGGAGAACTTCTTCTGCTTTGTATAAAAAGAATTTTTTCGAAAAAGGAGGAATAATTATCCAAAGAGTAATAGATATTGCACTTGGTGAAATCGGTTATCTTGAAAAAGCAACACCTCACAATCTGTATTCCAAGACCGCAAATGCGGGCAGAGGGAACTACACAAAGTATGCTCACGAGATGAAAGAGTACCACGCAGGCATATATGCAAACGGATATGCCTGGTGCGACACTTTCGTGGATTGGTGTATGGTAAAAGCCTACGGAATAAAGGCAAAGGAACTGATATATGACTGGTCCGCATACACACCGACATCGGCAGGCTATTTCAAAAACCACGGCAGGTGGTACACATCTCCCTGCAAGGGCGATATAATTTTCTTTAAAGACAAGTACGGAACTATCTGTCACACGGGTCTTGTGTGGAGTGTGGACAAGGATTATGTGTACACCGTGGAGGGTAACACCTCATACGGAAGCGGAGTTGTGGCAAACGGAGGCGGTGTTGCAAAGAAGCAGTACAAGATAGACTACAACCTCATCGCAGGTTACGGAAGACCGGATTATAGTTTGGTAAAAGTCGAAACAGAGGAGGATAAAATGTACAACACTTTGGAAGAGTGCCCCATCTGGGCAAAAGAATATGTGAAAAAGGCAATAAATAAGGGATACATAAAAGGTGACGGCAACGGAAATTTATGCCTTGACGACACAAAGATATGGTGCCTCACCGTTATGCTTCGCATTGCCGGAATAATGAAGTAACGGAGGTGTACACGTTGGAAGAAAAGGAAGTTTGGGAACGAATGGCATTTGTGGAATCCAGCGTAAAATCTGCCCATCACAGACTTGACCGCATTGAGCATCTGGCAGATTCCATACATTCGCTTGCATCGGAAATGCGTGAAATGCGAAGCGATTTTACCAATGTTCTCGAAAGGGTAGAAACAATAGAGAAACGTCCTGCGAGGAGGTATGACGTGCTTGTAAACAGCAGTATAACTGCAGTAGTAAGCGCTCTGGCAGGCTTTCTCATAAGCAACTTGTTATAGGAGGTGTAGAATGTTTACGATATTATTTGCATTATCTGTTTCGGATCTTGTGTTTTTCTTTGCAGTACGCAGAAAAAACATCATAGAGTGGCTGGTTTGTATGTGCGCACAGGCGGAAATGACCTACGGCTCGGGAACGGGATATCTCAAGTTGAGAGATGTGTATTCCGAGTTCGTAAAAACGTACCCCGTAATGGGGGTTATAGTCCCTTTTGACTATTTTTCGTGCCTTGTGGATAAAGCACTCAAACTCTTAAAGGAGAAACTTGCAGAAAATGAAGCAATATTTGAAATAGTTGCAGGTTCATAAAAAACGGGAGTGAACTTAATGTTCACTCCCGTTTTTTAGAACCTGAAATCACGTCGGTTTGAATTTTTAATTGCCTCCACATTGTCCATGGCAATCTGTCTTGCTTTGGGGTTGGGTACCTTTTGAAGTTCCTTTTCTATAAGTTCAAATCCTTTTTTTCTGGTGTCCTCGCTCGCGTAATCTACCAGATATTCCGTCAGTGTCATAAGAGCGTTGGGGTGACAGCAATTCTGGATAGCGCCCGTTTTGCAAAGGCTCATAAATCTGTCGCCCGTTCTTCCCTCACGGTAGCAGGCTGTACAGAAAGAGGGAATGTGACCTAAGTCAATGAGCCAGTTTACCACTTCGTCCAGAGTTCTCTGGTCGGATACGTCAAACTGTTCCGAATCGTGGGGTCTTTCTTCCTCGGTGTATCCGCCGACAGATGTTCTGGATGCACCGCTTATCTGGGATATTCCGAGGTTTAATGCTTCACCGCGGACTTTTTCGGATTCTCTTGTGGAAATAATCATGCCTGTGTATGGAACAGAAATCCTTATGCAGGCGATAATTTTTTTGAATATATCGTCGGAAAGAGAGTTGTCGAACACATCGGGGTCGATGTCGTCGGCTCTTTTTATTCTGGGAACGCTTATGGTGTGTGGGCCGACACCGTGCACGGCTTCAAGATGTTCTGCGTGCATGAGAAGTCCTGCAAATTCATACTTGTAACCCTCAAGTCCGAACAGAACACCGAGACCGACATCGTCTATACCGCCCTCCATGGCTCTGTCCATGGCTTCGGTGTGGTAGTCGTAGTCGTGTTTGGGACCTGTGGGATGAAGTTCCAGATAACTTTCTTTGTTGTAGGTTTCCTGAAAGAGAATGTATGTGCCGATTCCTGCATCTTTGAGTTTTCTGTAGTTTTCAACCGTTGTTGCGGCAATGTTTACATTTACTCTGCGTATGGCACCGTTTTTGTGGTTTACGGAGTATATTGTCTTAATGCACTCCAGTATATATTCAATGGGGTTATTCACGGGGTCTTCACCCGATTCTATGGCAAGTCGTTTGTGCCCCATATCCTGCAGTGCAATAACCTCTTTTTTTACTTCCTCCTGAGTGAGTTTCTTTCTTGCAATGTGCTTGTTTTTAAGATGATAGGGACAGTACACACAACCGTTCACACAGTAGTTGGAAAGGTAGAGGGGTGCAAACATAACTATTCTGTTGCCGTAGAACGAAAGTTTAATTTCTTCGGCAAGGGCATATATCTTTTTGTTTATTTCCTCGTCCTCGCACGCAAGAAGTACGGAGGCTTCTCTGTGGGAAAGACCTTTGCACACGATACCTTCATCGGTTTTTTTCGGTCTTGCTTTTTCGATTATTTCCTCAATAAGTTTGAGGTTATCTTTGTTTTTTTCAGCATATGCAATGGTTTCGAGTATTTCATCGTGGTTTATGAATTCCTCTGCAATAAGTGAATTCGGATTGTAGATTGCCATATTTATCATCCTTTCATATCTCCGCGGTTGCACACTATGCGTGCACCGCAGGTGAGTAATTGCTTTTTCAGCATTTCTATGTGTTCTCCTGCTTCCGTCCCCGAGGATTTTTTGCCGTTGTAGAGATTGTAATTCTTTTTGGCATCTTCAGGAGAGAGGTTCGGCATAACGACATTTGCACCGCACATAACAGCCTTTGTGCGCCCGTCTTCCGACAATGTTGCGAGAGCGGTTGTTGCAGGAAGCAGAATGTTGGGTTTTATGAGACGTATTATAGCCAGAAGATAACAGCAAAAGTCCGCATCGCCTGCAGGGAAGTCTGCAAAAGGTGTGTCTTTGTGGGGTATAAAAGGTCCTATGCCGCACATTTGGGGCGAAAAGGTTTCTATGAATTTCAAATCTTTTGCAATGTGATTTGTCTTTTGATAGGGTGAGCCTACCATAAAACCGCAGCCTGTCTGGTAGCCAAGGCTTTTGAGGGTTTCAAGACACATCATTCTGTTATCCAATTCCATTATCTTTGGATGGAGTTTCCTGTAGTGTTTCTCCGAAGCGGTTTCGTGGCGCAAGAGGTATCTGTCCGCACCTGCATTTTTTAGTTTTTTGTAACTGTCAGGGCTTCTTTCACCCATGGAAAGTGTCACTGCACAGTCGGGATACACATCCTTTATGGTGCTCACTATGTCGCAGAGAATTTCGTCCGTGTAGTACATGTCTTCTCCGCCCTGAAGCACAAATGTCCGAAATCCCAGTTCGTAACCCGACTTGCAACAAGACAGAATTTCGTCTTTTTCAAGTCGGTATCGCACACAGTTCTTGTTGGAAGCACGTATTCCGCAGTAAAGACAGTCATTTTTGCATATATTGGTAATTTCTATAAGACCTCGTATGAATATATCATCTCCGTACACCTTTCTCTTCGCACTGAGGGCAAGAGGGGCAATGTAGCGGAGGGCTTCCTCGGAATAATTTTTTACCAAATGTCTGTACTGGCACGTCGTAAGAGTGTGAGTATTATTTAGTTTATCAATGATTTTTTTTGTTCTTCTATTCATGGTTAATCACATTGGAGTAAGCGGTTTTTACACTTATTCCGTCCAGACTTCCTATTTTGCCTGCCAGGGCAGAAATTGTGTCCTGCGGAGCGTCTATTGCAATGCTTACTATACTTATATTGTGTTTTCTGTAGGGGATACCCATTCTTCCTATGATGTACTGTGCATATTCGTGCAAAACATCGTTTAACTCCTTCACGGAATTTGTGTTTTCTACAATTATGCCCATTACGGCAACTCTGGTTTCCATAATTACCTCCCCGTATGACATAAAATTTTAAAAAAAGCGCACCTAAAAAAGGTACGCAAAATAAGACTTATATTTTACTACCTTTCAGTCAGCCTTTTAAAACTTTCTGTCAGATATTGTTCTGTAGGCTTATTGTAGCATTTTCGATGCAAAATGTCAAATAATTATTAATAAATAAATTCTTGTATATATTTTGAAAATATGTTATCATAGGTAATATACAAACAAGAACGAAAGGAAATAACCATGGTATCACAGAAAATGTACGAACTGGGCAGCCGCCGCAGTGAAATAAGAGAACTTTTTGAATACGGATTAAAGCGCAAATCGCAAATCGGTGCAGAAAATGTATTCGATTTCAGTCTGGGAAACCCCAGTATTCCTGCCCCCGAGTGCGTAAAAGAGGCGCTCACCAAACTTGTATGCGAAACAGACCCCGTGGCGCTTCACGGTTACACATCTGCTCAGGGTGCCCCCGATGTGCGCAAAAGTTGTGCCGACTACATAAATGCTAATTTCGGAACAAACTATACAGGGGACAATTTCTACATGACAGTCGGTGCTGCAGCATCACTCACAATTTCTCTTTGTGCAATTTCCGAAGAAAAGGGTGAGGTAATTGTTCTTGCTCCGTTCTTCCCCGAATATACTGTTTTCATAAATCAGGCAGGCATGACACCTGTTATAGTAAAAAACCGTGAAGAAGATTTTCAGGTGGATTTCGAAGCCTTTGAGAATGCAATAAATGAAAACACCAAGGCAGTAATAATCAATTCTCCAAACAATCCATCGGGAGTTGTGCTTTCGGAAGACACTATAAAAAATCTTGCTCTTTGTCTGGATAATGCACAGAAAAAATACGGCAAGGATATTTACCTCATAGCCGACGAACCATACAGAGAACTGGTGTACACCGAGGGTGTGACAGTGCCTTTTGTGCCCAATTACTACAACAACACCATAGTCTGCTATTCATTCAGTAAATCTCTTTCCCTCCCCGGAGAGAGAATAGGCTATGTTCTTGTTCCCGATACTGCAAATAACTGGCAGGATATATACTTTGCCGTTTGCGGTGCCGGCAGGTCTCTGGGCTTTGTGTGCGCTCCCGCACTTTTCCAGAAAATCGTGCCCATGTGCATAGGAAAAACTGCCGATATTTCGGTGTATAAGAAAAACCGCGATATCCTGTGCAACGCTCTTTCACAGTATGGCTACAAGGTTGCCCAGCCGGACGGTGCTTTCTACCTCTTTGTAAAGGCTCTGGAAGATGATTCGCGCGCATTTTGTGAAAAGGCAAAGGAATATGAACTTCTCATAGTTCCCGGAGACAGTTTCGGCTATCCCGGATATGTAAGAATTTCCTACTGCGTTTCCACCGAGATGATAGAGAAATCTCTACCGTCCTTTGAAAAACTTGCAAAAGAGTATAAATAAATTAGTAATGATTGCCGGCAAAAATGCCGGCAATTTTTATTTTTCGGTAAGAACACGGGGTTTAAAGGGAATAATTAAAATGTTGACTTTGACCGCGATATGAAATATAATTAATGTAGCATATTATGGAGGTTTACCGCATGGCTAAAATAAATATCATAGGTTCAGGTGGCTGGGGTACAGCCAATGCAATACTTCTTGCCAAAGGCGGACACGAGGTTCTCCTGTGGTCGTACTTTGAGGAAGAGAGCAAAAACCTTGAAAAATACAGAGAAAACAAACCTTTTCTTCCCGGAGTGAAAATTCCCGATAATGTAAGTTTTACTTCCGACATTTCACTTTGTGCCGATGCCGACCTTATTGTTATGGCATCACCGTCGCACGCAATAAGGGCAAGTGCGAAATCACTCTCACCCTATGTAAAAGAGGGTCAACTTATATTAAATATTTCCAAGGGTTTCGATGAAAAGGACAACAAAAGACTTTCTGAAGTTATATCCGAAGAAATCCCCTGCGCGGTAGTCGCTTCCATGAGCGGACCGTCCCATGCAGAGGAGGTTGCACTGGGAATGCCCACAACAAATGTTGTGGCGTGTCCCGATATGAAAAAGGCAGAATACATTCAGGATTTGTACATGTCTCCGATGTTCCGTGTGTACACTTCCGATGACATTGTAGGTCTTGAACTGGGAGGATCGCTCAAAAACATAATCGCCCTTGCCGCAGGAATATGCGACGGCTTGGGATACGGCGATAACACCAAGGCAGCACTTATGACAAGAGGCCTTGTGGAAATAACAAGACTTGGTGTGAAGATGGGAGCAAAACCCGAAACTTTCAGCGGTCTCACAGGTGTGGGCGACCTCATCGTAACATGCACCAGTATGCACTCCAGAAACCGCAGAGCAGGAATCCTCATCGGCAAAGGTATGACCGCCAGTGAGGCGGAAAAGGAAGTTAAAATGACGGTAGAGGGCATAAGGGCGTGCTTGAGTGCATATGAACTTTCCAAAAAATATGAAGTTGAAATGCCCATTGTAACTGCGATTTACAAGGTGCTAAAGGGAGAAATCCGGGCAAAAAATGCGGCGGAACTGCTTATGGGCAGAAGAAGAAAAAATGAAACAGAAAGAGAATGGCTCAGGTAATAATTTTTCACAAGTGATAAATACTATGTACTACGAAAGGAAGATTTCCATGAAACTCGATAGCAGTACACTGTTTGTTAATACAGGGCGAAAACCCTTGCCTGCAATGCAGAAAAAGAAAAAGAACACAAAAAACACAGTGGCACTTGTGGTGTGTATTGCAATAATTGCGGTTTTGTGTGTATTTGTTGGACTTATTGCTCATGTGTGGGTCAATTACAATGAATCAAACATTACCTCCAAACCCCAAAACACAGCACAGGTAACACAGACAAAACAGTCAAATGCCGAAAAACCCAAGGCAGAGCCAAAACCCAAAGCAGAAGAAGTAAAAACAACCAACAAAACACAGGGCGAAAAAACAGACATGTCCTCCGCGGCAGAAACTGCATTTTCCTCTGTGGGCGGTACATATTCCTTTGGTGTGGTAAGACTTGGCGACGGTTACACCTACATAAACAATACCGACAAACTGGAAAACTCTGCCGCTATGGGTGCGTTTCTGCTTGACTATGTGAGCAACGCAATTTACATGGGCACATTCGACTACAGCACCGATGTTTCGGGATATGCAGGCCGTGACCTTATGACAAACGCATTTTCAGGCGGAAGTGTCGAGGCGGCAAATCTCCTCATTCAGTATTTCGGAGCAGATAAACTCAATACATATTTCTCATCAAAAGGCTATGAAAACACCTACTTCGATGGTACTATAGGTAACGGGGGCGGAAGTTATACCACGGCAGAAGATTTGATAAAACTTATGGAGAAGATGAATAACAACACCACATTCTTCCCATACAGCGATATGTACTCCAAGATGAAAGCAAGTACCGTGGACGACAAAATCGCATTATCGCTTCCCGACGGAGTTTCTGTTGCCAACATAGGTTTTGATGCCGGGGATGAAGTTTTCGATGCTGCAATAGTGTACACCCCAAACGGTAACTTCATATTTGTATCCATGGCGGAGGGTAGCGGTGATGTTACTGCTTCTGCAAAATCCGCAATGGCAAAGGCAACAGCGGATATGTGTTCCGTCCTTTCAAAAAGTGAGTGATATTGGTGAATAATATAGTATGTGGTTTCATTGACCCAATGGATTTGACTTTGGATACAGATGAATTATCCAAAAGGCTGAACACTCCAAATCCATTGGAAGATGAAACAATAAAAAATTGCATAGAACGTATTTTCAACATTTTTAAACCGAGGTATTGCTATGCCAAAACCTCGGTTTTCCCAAATGATAAAGGTTGTACGTTCGACTTTATGAGCGCAGATTCCGTAAGTATCGCCAAGGCTCTTTCGGGTTGCAGGAGTGCTTATGTTGTTGCAGTCACTTTGGGGATAGAGGTGGACCGTATCATAACAAGTCTTGCCGTTACATCCAAGGCACAGTCTTTTATTGCCGATGCGGTTGCATCCGCCCTGGCAGAATCTGCGGTTCAATACGTAACAAACCTTTTGGGCGAAAACCTTGCTATGCGTTTCAGTCCCGGTTACGGTGATTTTGTACTTTCGTATCAGGAAAAAATTCTTGATTATCTCAAGGCAGACAAACTTCTGGGAATTAAACTCTCTTCAAGTTACATTATGACTCCCCGGAAAACAGTCACAGCGCTTATAGGAGTGAATGATTAGATGAACATTTTGGAATTTATAAAAAACAATAGGGTATATCTGGACGGGGGCACGGGAACATATCTCCAGTCCCGTGGTCTTAAGGGTGGCGAAAGATGCGAAAACTGGTGTCTGGAAAAACCCGATATTATAGAAAATCTCCACAGAGCCTACTTTGAAGCGGGTTCAAATATCGTGTGTACAAATACCTTTGGCGTGAACAAAGATAAGTTTGCAAACTACAGAGAAATAATCCGTGCCGCAATCGAAATTGCTTCAAGAGCAAAAGACGGCAAAGAGGACAGGTTTGTAGCATTTGACATGGGACCCACAGGAAGAATGCTTGCACCGTATGGTGACCTTACTTTTGAGGATTGTGTTGAACTATATGCCGAAAATGTTAAAGCGGCAGAAGGTATGGGCGCTGACCTCATACTAATCGAAACTATGAACGATGCTCTTGAAACCAAAGCGGCAGTTATCGCTGCCAAGGAAAACAGCACACTTCCCATATTTGTAACCAACGTGTACGACGCTACAGGCAAACTTATGACAGGTGCCACTCCAAAGGCGATGATAGCCATGCTGGAGGGTCTTGGTGTAAGTGCTCTTGGCATGAATTGCTCTCTGGGACCCGACAAGATGCTGGACATAATAGATGAATTTGCAACATATTCTTCTCTTCCGGTCATAGTCAAACCAAATGCGGGTCTTCCCCGCCTGGAAGACGGAAAAACGGTATTTACAATGGATGCTGATAAATTTGCTGAGACTGTGGCAGAACTTGTGAAAAGAGGAGCCGCTTTAGTGGGCGGTTGCTGCGGTACAACACCCGAATACATAGAACGTCTTACTGAAGTTACGAACGGCATGGAGTATATCCTACCAAAACACAAGGATATGACTCTTGTGTCCTCATACACTCATGCGGTGGAAATAGGGTATGAGCCAATACTCATAGGTGAGAGAATAAACCCCACAGGCAAGAAAAAACTCAAAGAGGCAATCAAGGAAGGCAACATGGATTATCTCCTTTCCGAGGGTGTCCGTCAGGCGGATAAAGGAGTACATGTGCACGACGTCAATGTGGGTGTTCCGGGTATCGACGAGGCTAAGGTTATGAGAGATACCGTCACAAGTCTGCAGGCTGTTACGGACAAACCTCTGCAGATAGATTCCTCAAACCCGAGTGCACTTGAGAGTGCAATGAGAGTATATGCCGGCAAACCCATGGTAAATTCCGTAAACGGAAAAAAAGAATCAATGGATGCCGTACTGCCTTTGGTGCAAAAGTACGGCGGGGTACTCATTGCCCTTACTCTGGATGAGGAGGGAATACCCAATACTGCGCAGGGTAGGGCAGATATTGCATTTAGGATAATAGATGAAGCGGCAAAGTACGGCATAGATGTTAAGGATATAGTGGTAGACCCGCTTGCACTTACGGTGTCCTCCGATACTATGAGCGCGCTTGTTACTTTGGAAACTATAGAACTTTTGAAAGCCAAGGGAATTAAGACCAGCCTTGGCGTGTCGAATATATCCTTTGGACTTCCAAACCGTGAAATAATAAACTCGGTATTTTTTGCACAAAGCCTGAAGATGGGTCTTAACTGTGCCATTATGAATCCTTTCTCCGATGCCATGATGAATGTATATCATGCTCACAGAGTTCTTTGCGGTATGGACGAAAATTGTGCAGACTATATCAGTTATGCAGATGGCAAGGAAACGGAAAACCTATCGATTAAGTCGGATATGACTTTAAAGGACGCAATAATAAAGGGACTTAAAGATGCGGCAACTGTTTCCTGCCGGATTTCTCTGGAAACCGTAAGTCCCATGGACATAATAAACACCATGATAATCCCTGCATTAAATGAAGTAGGAGCAGGTTTTGAAAAGGGAAAGGTGTATCTTCCCGGGCTTCTTATGAGTGCCGAAGCCGCTTCGAGCGCTTTTGATGTTGTCAAATCCAAAATGGAAAAGAAAACTTCCCAAGGAGATGTTCCCGTAATTCTCGCAACCGTCAAAGGTGACATTCACGATATAGGCAAAAACATTGTAAAAGTTGTTCTGGAAAGTTACGGTTTTGATGTGGCAGACCTCGGCAAGGATGTTCCGCCCCAAAAAGTGTGCGAGGCAATTGAAAAGACAGGAGCCCGCCTTGTGGGGCTCAGTGCTCTTATGACTACAACCGTTCCTGCTATGGAAGAAACCATAAAGTTGATAGCAAAAACCCACCCCGATGTAAAGGTGGTAGTAGGCGGTGCAGTTCTCACGGAGGAATACGCTTCGGTAATCGGTGCCGATTATTACGCCGCCGATGCCATGGAAACTGCTAAAATTGCTCAGGCGTTATATACCAAGGGTGTAAATTAGATATAATTGTATGTTTGCTTTGTTTTGGAATGTTTTTTGTCCTGTCTTGACACGAGTAAAAATTGTGTCGAATGATGGAGAAATAATATTCATATTGTCGGATTATATATCCAATGTTCTGTAAAGGAGATTTTTAAAATGAAAGATAAAAAAATCCAAATAAGAAATAGTACGGTTGATTTTTTGGTGTTTACACGTGATGCCAAAGAAGAAGGTATTG
>JAZNJU010000145.1:0-1837 GCA_045578205.1 Clostridia bacterium
TTGGCGGACAGGGAACTCTCCTTGCTTCTAAGTTTTTGGGTATGGCGGCAATGCTGGCAGGAAAGGACGTTAAGGTGTCCGAGGTTCACGGAATGTCCCAGAGAGGTGGCAGCGTTGTTACCTGCGTAAAGATAGGCGACAGCGTGGCATCTCCCGTAATTGATGAGGCGCAGGCTGACGTAATGCTTTCTTTCGAGCTTGCTGAGGCTGTAAGGTGGCTTCCGTATCTTAAAAAAGGCGGCAAGATGATAGCCAACAGTCAGAATATTGACCCTATGCCCGTAATAACCGGTGCGGCACAATACCCTGAGAATATTGCGGATAAGATAAGTGCAAATGCAGACCTTAAGACAATAGATGCTCTTTCTCTTGCAAAAGAGGCAGGAAATATCAAGGCAGTTAATGTTGTGCTTATTGGTGTTATGGCAAAAAGTACAGATATTCCTTATGAAAAATGGATTGAAACAATAAAGACAACAGTTCCCGAAAAATTTCTGGATGTAAACCTGAAAGCATTTGAACTGGGATACAATATATAATGGGAGGAAGATGAGAATATGTCAATTTGGCAACCCGAATATGAGACCATGCCAAGGGAAGAACTCAAAAAACTTCAGAGTGAGCGCCTAATCTGGCAGGTAAAAAGAATGTACGAAAAAGTTGAACTTTTTCGCAAGAGAATGGACGAAAAAGGTCTTACACCCGATGATGTTAAAAGTGTTGACGACCTTTCAAAACTTCCCTTTTCATACAAGCAGGATTTAAGGGACTATTACCCCTACGGACTTTTTGCAGTACCTATGACAGATATCCGCAGAGTTCACGCTTCCTCGGGTACAACAGGAAAGCAGATAGTGGTGGGCTACACAGACAACGACCTTGAAATGTGGGCAGACTGTTTTGCAAGAATGCTCACAGCCGTGGGAAGCGATGCCAATTCATTTGTGCAGGTATCCTACGGTCTGGGACTTTTCACGGGCGGATTCGGCGCTCACGACGGTGCTGTGAGAATAGGCGCAACCGCTATTCCCATATCTTCGGGCAATACCCAAAGACAGATTCAGACAATGATAGATTTCGGTGCAACGGTACTTTGCTGTACACCTTCCTATGCTCTTTATCTTGCAGAAACCATTGAGGAAATGGGTGTAAAAGACCAATTGAAACTCAAAGCAGGCATATTCGGAGCAGAACCCTGGACCGAAGAAATGCGTGCCCAGATAGAAGAGAAACTCGGGCTCAAAGCATACGATATCTACGGTCTTTCCGAAATTATGGGACCGGGTGTTTCCTACGAGTGTGAGTGCCAGTGCGGTATGCACGTTTGCGAAGACAACTTCATTCCCGAAATTATAGACCCCGACACGGGAGAGGTGCTCCCTGCAGGCGAGCAAGGCGAACTTGTATTTACTACCATTACCAAAGAGGGATTTCCCCTTATCCGTTACCGTACAAGAGACATATGCTCTCTTAACTATGAAGTGTGTGAGTGCGGAAGAACTCATGTCCGCATGAACAAACCCCAGGGCAGAACAGATGATATGCTCATTATCCGCGGTGTAAACGTGTTCCCCTCACAGATAGAAGAAGTTCTTCTCAAGATTGGCGGAGACATTAGTCCTAACTATCAGATTATAGTAGACAGAGAGAACAACACCGACACATTCCAGGTAAATGTGGAAATGAGCGAAAACCTCTTTGCTGATGACGTAAAGGGCATAGAAAAGGTGGAAAGAAAAATCACAGAAGCGCTCCGAAGCACCCTTGGCATAGGTCCCAAGGTTAATCTGGTTAACCCCAAGACAATTGAAAGAAGCGAAGGCAAGGCAAAGAGAGT
>JAZNJU010000146.1:0-12753 GCA_045578205.1 Clostridia bacterium
TGTACAAAACTCCGGCTTTTGGCATTTATGACAAAAGCAACCTAAAATATAAATGCTCACGGATAAAGTGTTTTTTATACTTTACCATGAGCATTATTTTTTGTTTTCACTTTGCGGTGCGTTCTTTTTCGACAGTCTGAAAGCGAAGGTTCTTGGAACCTTCGCTTTGTTTATCATTTGTTGTAATTTACAAATCTCATAAGAATTGCCGCGGTTTCCGCTCTGGTTGCATTGTCCAGGGGATTTATGGTGGAGGGTGTTTTTCCGCCCATCATTCCGCTTCCTGCCGCATACTGCACCGCAGAAACTGCATATTCGGAAATTTTGCCGAAATCTTCGTAGGAAAGAATGTTTGTACTTTCGCCAACCGTCACATCATAACCTTTGTACTTTGCGTAGCGGTGCATAATGGTTGCAATCTGCTCTCTTGTTATGTTTGCATCGGGCGCAAAGAGAGTGTCGGACACTCCGTTTACTATGCCGCTTTCTTTTGCCCAGGAAACGGCTTTTTCATAGTATGCACCTGGCGAAACATCGGTAAACTTGGTGTTTGCACCTGTATCGGGTGAACCATCAAGTCTGTAGAGAACTGTTACAAGCATTCCTCTGGAAAGGTTTACATCGGGAGAAAACTGTGTTTCGCCCGTTCCGTTCATAAGGGAATTCTGACAAACAAAGTCAACATACTCTTTTGCCCAGTGGCCTGCCAAGTGAACATCGGCAAATTCTTTCACCGCAGGTGTTTCAACCTCGGGTTTTTCTTCGGGCTTTTCTTCTTTGTTCTCTTCGGCCATGGCAGTTTCCACGCGTATGTCCACTCCGTATCGCACAGAGGGGTTTTCTGTGCTTTCCGCAATCACGGAATAACTGCCCGACGGAGCATTTTTGCCCACTTTCATAGACATGCCGTTTTCTGTTTTTTCAAAAGAAAATGCGTCTTTTGTTTCTATCTTCTTTGTTCTTTGGGCATCTGTTACATACCAGGTTATTGCCTCCTGATCAAGAGTTCCCTTTGAACCTATCTGATTCCAGACTTCGGCTGTGAGATTTAGTGTGTCTCCCTCGGAAAGAGCGTCGTAATAATCGCTTTTCACCTTTATTCTGTAGGCTTCTTCCACCGCCACAAATGCTTTGGGAATGTTTGTCTCACTCAGGTTGATGGCTATTGCCTGACCTGCTGTTGTTCCCTCAGGGAAGCCAAGGAACAAACGGGGTTTGTATTCCTGCCCCTCTGTACCGGGCATTACGATTGTAAAACCGATTATACCCCAGTTTTCGGTATCGGTAACGACTATTCCGTCATTTTCGCACTCTATGGGTACATTTGCTTCTCCCCAGGAACCTGAATTGATAAGTGCCGCATTCATTGTAACCGAGGGGGTGTTTCCAACGTTTTTAACAGGAATCTGGAATACCAGAGCCTTTCCCGCAGGAACTTTGAAAGCGGTGTTTATGCCGAACTCATCATTGACGCGCATTACTGCACCTTTTAAGTATGCTTCGTACATACCGCCGGGCTTTATGTCGCTTTTTACCGTCCAGGTGTAATATGAACCGTCCTCTGCAATCTTTGGCAGTATTTCCGAAGAGGCGGCATTAAACTGATTGAAGTTTTCAACCACCGTCGGGTCAACTATGGCGTTTGTCTTCGTGCCCGTGCTGTTCTCGTAGGGAGCGTCCGCAAAAGAAACCACAGGCGTAAAAGCCATAATAAGAATAAGTAAGAATGCTGATACTTTCTTCATTTTTTCATCTCCTTGCTTTAAATCCGAAGTTCTTGTGTTTAATATAATACCATATCATCAAACACTTTTCAATTAAATTCCAAAAATTTAGGATGTCCATTTTTTACATAAAAAGCCCGCAGATTCATCTGCGGGCTTAATTCTTTTATTGTTGCTGATTTTTCTTTGCGTTTCTGAAAATTGCACCGATTATCATAACCACGGCAAAAAGTATGAGGTAGAAAAGAACGGGGAAACTGAATGTTCCGTTTGCCTTTGCTGCAAGATATGGTGTGATACCGTGTGCATATACAGCGGCAAATACCATGAATGCACAGGCAAGAAGTGCTATGAAAGGAAGCACAAATCTTTTGAACACGCCAAGGTCTTTTTCTTTCTTCATCCATGCGATGAACATGGGGATGTAGAGTGCATATATGGTTACTATGGGAAGTTCGGAAGAGTCAAAATTGAAAAGTCCGAACCATGTGTTGGGTGCAAGATTTGCACCGTAGAAATACACAAGCCAGAGTGCACATACAAACAGACCCCAGATAGCAGAGTTTGTTGTCATGTTGGTCGCCTTGTCCACCTGACCGAACATTTGGGGTTTGGGCCCTTCTTCACGGGCAGCAATAGCGTACATACCGCGGGTAGCACCAACCATGAGACCGTTTAATGTACCAAGGCAGGAAACAACTATACAAACGTTGAGAACTGCACCGCCCACAGCACCGAATATGTTTGTAAATGCCACGGGAGCACCCTGTTCCATGAGAACTTTGTTGGAGGCACCGCCTGCAACGCCTATGTAGTAGAGAATGTATGCAACAACTACAATAAATGCGCCAATTATAAGTGCAAGCGGAAGATTTTTCTTGGGGTTATTGAGTTCTGCATTGATGGAGGTGGCAACAATCCAACCCTCATATGCAAATACGGTTGCAACAATAGCCGCGAAAAGTCCGCCGCTTGTACCGCCTACTGCTTCGGAAACAACTGTTGTGAAGTTGTTTGTAAGTGTTCCTTTGCTAAATCCCACAATTGTTCCCACAATTGCCATAAGGAAAATGGGAATTAACTTGATAACTGTTGCGCTGATCTGAAACTTTCCTGCAAGTTTGGGCGACAGAGCGTTCATTGTGTACGAAGCAATGAGAAAACCGCCTGCAACAGTCATAACATTCGCACTTGTCATATCCCATCCGAAAAGAACGCCGAGATATCTTGCAGATACCCACGCAAGAACAGAGGTCATACCGGGATAGTAGATATTTACCATAAACCATGCCATTGCATAAGCATAGCCTTTTCCGCAGGTTGCTTCCGCATAGTCAACAACACCGCTTACCTTTTCGTACTTGGTAGCCATTATCGCAAATTGAGCAGAGCAGATAATCATAAGAAGTCCTGTAATCGCCCAAGCCGCGATACCCAGAGGCATATTGCCGCCGGTGGCGTTGAGTACGTTCTGAGCCTTGAAGAATACACCGGAACCGATAACAGTTCCCACTACCATACAGATTGCAGTGGGCAATCCGTATTTTCTCGCAAGTTTTTCCATAAAATCAATCTCCTGTTTTAAAAATTTGTCTTGCAAATTTCTTTTTCTTATGATAACACACTATTTTTAATATGTAAAGTTTTATTTTTACAAAATTTACATATTTTTTATCACACGCCGCAAATCAATATTTGTCGGTATGTGTTGATTTTTGTGTTTTTGTATGTTAAGATATAGTAGTAAATATTGGTTGTTAAGGCTAATCACACGGAGTGTTTGTATTGAAAACTGTAGAAGAAAGATTAAAAAGTTATGAACCGCTGTGGGAAAACTGGACACACACAGGTGAGTTTCTCGGCGAAGGCGCCATGTCCAGCGTTTTTGAAATTCAATCCACAGCAATGGGTCTTAAAGAAGTTGCGGCGCTCAAAATAATCACTGTTAAAAAGGATATGTCCGGCGAAGTCAAAATCCCCCAAAATGCTTTGAACGAAATAAGAATTTTGAGGGATTTGTCGGGTTGTGCCAATATTGTCCATTACCACGACAGCACCCAACGGAAAATCTATGACGAAAACGGCAACCTTGAGGCGATTGACATACTTATCAAGATGGAAAAATTAAAGTCGCTCTCCGAGGGAGACAAACTTTCGGAAGATCAGATTGTGAAACTGGGAAAAGACATGTGCAATGCACTTATACACGCATCGGAGCACAAAATCATCCACAGAGACATAAAACCGCAGAACATTTTCACAGACAGTGACGGCAACTACAAACTCGGAGATTTCGGTGTTGCAAAAATCGTATCGGCGTTTTCCAGAATGTTCACTATGAACATAGGAACTCTGGCATACTCCGCTCCCGAAGTCTGCCAAAGCCCCACGGGTACATATGACATATCTTCTGATATCTACAGTCTGGGACTTGTACTGTATGTGTTTTTAAACAATGGATTTCTTCCGTTTTTCAACAGTTCCGCATCACTTCACGCTGCCATCGAAAAGAGAATTTCAGGTGCACCTTTCCCCTCGCCTGCAAATGGAAGCAAGAACCTTAAGGCAATTGTTATGCGTGCCTGCAGCAATGACCTTACCAAGCGCTACAGAACACCCAAGGAAATGCTCGACGATTTTGAACTGCTCTCCACAGGCGGCAAAAAAATGGTCATAGATCCCTTTGCAACGCTGGATGCCAACATCGACATTGAAGAAACCCCGGCGGAAGTTGAAACAACATCCGCCTCCGGAAGATTAAAAATGAATATAAAAAGGTCTGGCTCCGATACTCCGGTTAAACGGGATGTTGTAAAGGAAGAAAAACCAAAGGAAATCATTTCCCCGGCTTCAACGAGCCGTATAAGAACTACTATGAACTCTACTTCGAAAAGCAGCACCCCCGCATTCACAGACCCAACTCCACCCGAGGAGAAAAAGGAAATGAAGTCGGAAAGCAGACTTAGGATAAATTTCTCTGCTAAAACCCCAACCAACGAAGAAAGCGCAATAAAACCCGAAAGCGAAGATAAAAAAAGTGAAGAAAAACCGTTTTTCTCCACCCCCGACTCTCTGTGAGACTAAATTTTGATTAAGGTGACTCAGATGATAAGAAAAACCACACCTGCATATGGCTATGCCCCCATGGGCACACCCTCTGCAAGAAAGGCATTTTTAATAATATTTACAGAAGCAGACAATGAGGCGAAAATCGTTCCCCTCGGAGGCAAACTCTCTCTGGGACGTGAAGTTCCGGGAAACACCCCCGGACTTTCTCTGGATTCTCCGATTGTTTCGCGAAATCACGGGGAATTTTCCTGCGACGGAGCAGGTTTCTGCTATACCGACTGCGGAAGTTTTAACGGAACTTTTGTAAACGGTGTCCTGTACCACAAAGACATAAACCCCTGCACTGCTCCCATAAGGTTAAATGACGGTGACGTAATCCGTATAGACAGCCGTGACAAAACCAAATCCCACGACAACGCTGTTACGATCGTCTTCTCAACCACCTATGACAAGAGGTCAAAGTGGCGCAGAGTAAAACTTTCAAGTCAACTGTCCATTGGTATTTCCTACAAAAATCTCATAGAGTTTATGCCCGAAAACCTGGCTTTCAGAAATGCCATTGCTCACCCGTCAGGTTTGGGATGCAACATAATACGTCAGTCCAAGGCATTTGACATAAGATACAACAACCGTCCCATAGGCGACAACTGCTATGTAAGAAACAAAGATGTTTTTCGCATAGGTACAAGTTATATGTACTACGACAAAGGGGAATTTCTGTACAACATCTGTCTTGTTACAGAACCCGGACTTTGCATAAACTTATCGGAAACATATGTTTCGGACAAACTCAAAAGAAAAGTTCTTCTAAAAGACATAAACCTCAATGTGGACAAGGGCGATTTTGCCCTCATAATAGGCGGAAGCGGTGCCGGAAAATCCACATTTATGAATTCAATTTTAGGCAAATATGACATACACGGAACCATCTCCATTGGCGGACACCCCACTGCAGGAAGCGATCTTACATCGGATATTGCATATGTCCCCCAGACTCTGCCTATAAGAAAAGAAGAACGTCTTATTGACGTTATAACAGACACCTGCATTTTGCGATGCAAAACCAAAATGAATAAAACCCAGAGAAACAAATTCATAATGGACACTCTGGATTCTCTCGGGCTCAAATCCAAAGCCGATATGGAAATCAAAAAACTTTCGGGCGGTGAGCAAAGGCGTGCCGCCATTGCAAACGAGGTTGTTACAAATTCCGACATATTCTTTTTGGACGAACCCGACTCGGGTCTTGACCCAAAAAGCGGTATGGAACTTATGAACAACTTGAAGGCTTTGTCCGATGTGGGAAAAACCGTTATGCTTATTTCTCACAACTACGCTTCCTACCCATCACCCGAGAAAATATACACAAAGATTATTATCCTTGCAAAGAGCAACACCGACGGCATAGGACGTCTTGCATTTTGCGGAAGCGTTTCCGAAGCGCTTGAATTTTTCGGCGTGTCTGCACTTAAAGATATTACAAAACTCATAAACCCCGTATCCGAAAACGGTGAGGGCAGAGCGGATGAATTCGTAGAAAAGTACAGGAGGACGTGCATATATGGATAATATGGCAATGCTTCAGATTAAGATATACACCAGGAAATTTATGCGCACCCTGCGAAAAGAAAGCATTATTTCCATTTTCATTGGAATTATTATAACAATTCTTGTAATGAGCGTAACAGAGAGCAAAATGTTCGAAGATTTTGAGGGTACAAAATCGGGAATGTTTTCTCTCATCTGTTCCTGCATATGGATTGGGATATTCAATTCCATCCAACTTGTATGCAGAGAGAAAAACGACATAGTAAAAGACGAACTGGACAAGTCCCTCCACGCATCATCATATATGGCGGCACACTTTATATATCAGTTTCTCCTTTGTGCAGTGCAGAGTGTAATCGTTTTTGCCATTTTCTTTGTATTTATGGCAGACAAGGGCAACATAGGCTTCCCTCTTCTCTACCTTATAACCATATTCCTTATTGTGTTCTCTTCGGACGCAATGGCGTTTGTTATATCTTCTGCAGTTCCCAACCCCATAGTCGCTATGACGGTTATGCCTCTTTTACTGCTTATCCAACTTATCATGGCAGGAGTTCTGTTTGAACTGGGAGACGCCGCAAGCCTTGTTGCAAACTTCACCATAAGCAAATGGGGAATGGAAGCGCTCGGAAAAATAGGTGACATAACAAGCCTGCCCTCCAGAATGGCAGAAAAGTTTGCAGACGTTCCCGTAGAACCCAAGGGAGGATGGATATCGGATTCGGACATGGACAAATTTGAAAGCGGTGCGGGAGGAATTATGACGTGCTGGTTTGTTATGATAACATTCATCGTGGCTTTCTTCTTTGTAAGCGTGTTTGCACTGAAAGGCACCACAAGAAAGATTAAAAAATAATCCCGTAAAACATTGATGCGGTGTGGAAATTTCCACACCGCATTAACATTCTATAATATCGTATTTATAACCTCATATACTTTTTTCGCCATTATGTAAAATCCCAGATCCGTCGGGTGGCAAAGATCCACAGTGGCAAGATCTCTCTGTATGCTGTCATAGAATTCCATTCCATCTATAAAGTAAACATTCTTATCGCCTTTTTCCACTGCGTTATCATGGGTTCTCTTTATTATATCCCTGCGCTTTTTGGCATCGTTTTCTCCCGAGATGTTTGCCCAGGGTCTTGACAACATAATTATGGGCAAATCTTTGTTTTTTGCCCTCACCGCTTCGAAGAACGGTTCGTGGGTCTTCATAAGATGCTCCGCTGTGGGGGCATTGTGGTCATAATCCAGCACAAAAACTGACATATCGAGTTCCGCAATGGAGTCGGCGATCTCGATTTCGCCCTTGGCATTACCGCCAAATCCCAGATTTATCATTTCACAATCAAGCCACGAAGAAACAAGCGCAGTGTAGGTGTTGGCAGGTCTTGAAGCACAGCCTCCCTGTGTTATGGAAGAACCGTAAAAGACTATGGGTTTGTCTATAGCATGCGCGGGTGCGTCAATGATTTTCGCATCTTTATCAAAGCCTATTTCAAGACTCTCTATTGTTGAATAAAGGGGCAGATACACCCTGTACTCCTGCACGGTACCGGGAAGTTTGCACGAAAGCACATGCTCAAGTTTGCCAGAATAAAAATCTTTCACCTCGGGGCAGACATTTGCAATAAGGCGACAGGTGCCGTTTTCCCTTACTGTTATGTCAAATCCGCCCTGTGATGCAGGTGTACAAACTCTGTTCATATCAAGAGGCTTGTATTTAACCCTTATACCGAGCGTCTTACTGTCTGTTACGAAACGTACAACACCGCCTGCCGTAAAAGTCTGTACCCATTGCAGCGACTCGGGAAGAAACTTCAGGATATCCTGCGGAAGACGCATATATGGTGTTTTGTTATCCTTTTCCCACGGGAAACTTTCCAGCGCAAGGTGGTGCGCATCGTAGAAAATAAAGTCTGCATCGCCTGCCGACGGTGATGCAAGGTTGGGGTCAAGACGATTCATATTCATGGTATTTACCTCATTTCTCTTTGCTTAGCCTTAACAAAACACTAAAGGCAGAATTAAATGTATGATACCATAAGTTATTGTATAATTCAAGGAAAATTTTTAATCGAATATTTTAACATTTACATTAACACATAAAAACGTTTTATATAGCACATTCTTCCGCACTTTGGCTTTTTAGTTGACATGGCATTTTTTTGACAATATAATTAATACATCAATTTTAAAGGGTGATAATTCCATGTACAATATACTCAATTTTGGTGCTGTAAATGGCGGAAAAACCAACTGCGCTCCCTTCATCCAAAAAGCAGTGGATGAATGTGCAAAAAACGGCGGCGGTGTTATCTATGTGCCATTTGGCAAATATGTAATGTCCTCTGTCCATCTTTACGATAATATTCATTTTGTGTTTGAACCGGGAACAACAATTCTCGGAAGCCTCAATCCTGATGACTTTGATGCAAGAGAGGAAGTTAACTATCCGTTGTATCAGGATTGTTCGCATTCCTATTTCCGGAGGTCGCTTTTTTGGGCAGAGAACTGCGAAAACATATCGTTTTCGGGAAACGCAACCATAGATATGCGTGAAGTATGGGAAAACACACCCGTTCCAAACGAAACTCCTTGGGTGGGTTGCCGTGCAAACAAAATTATTTCGCTTAAAAACTGCAAAAATGTACTTGTTTCCGACCTCAAAATGTACAATGCAACAGACCTGGCAGTGTATATGGCAGGTTGTGAAGATGTAAGGGTAACAGGACTTACCATGAAAGTTAATATCGACGGAATAAGTCCCGACTGTTGTAAAAATGTTGTTATATCCGATTGTAATGTTATTGCCGGCGACGACGGAATAGTACTTAAAACATCTTATGCCTTAAACGAAAAAAAGGCATGCGAAAATATAACAATTTCCAATTGCGTAGTATCTTCAAGAATGTGTGCAATAAAATTCGGCACAGAAACAAACGGAGATTTCAGAAACATAAGTATAAATAATTGTGCAATATATGACACCTGCCTTACAGGACTTGCACTCGAAATAGCCGACGGCGGCGTTATGGACGGCGTCTCGGTAAACAATATAACAATGCAAAACGTGGGAACTCCATTCATTATAATGCTTACCGACAGAGCAAACGGACCCGAGGGAACAAAAGTGGGCAAGATAAAAAATATTACTATCGACAACCTTACTGCCATTGGCTCCTACGGTCCCATTGACCCCATAAAATACACAACGGCTGTTGAAGATAGCGAACTTATGACCGCCCCCGTGATTATTACATCCTCTGTGGTGGGTCAGAGCAACAGTTACCTTGAAAACATAACCCTATCCAACATAAACATAACCGTTCCGGGAGGCGGAAAGGAAGAAGACAGAAACATTGTTGTGCCGGAAATTGCCGACAAAACCCCGAGCGCAAGTGCACTTGGCACGTCTCTGCCCGCGTATGGAATTTACTTCAGATATGCCAAAGGTGTAGTTCTCAACAACGTGAATATACATACTCTGTGCGAAGATAAAAGAGAAAGTATGATTTTTGACAGTGTGGAGTTTTTGTGAAACATCTACATAAACTTAAATGTCGTCAACTGCAGCAAATCAACGTTGAACCGCAGAGGGCGCTCAAGTTCAAATCTGTTCTTCGTAGGCATACAAAAAAGCATACCCAAAGGTATGCTTTTTTTGTATGGCGGAGAAGGATAATTTAACACAAATACACTTTTAGGACATCGCTATAGAATGATTGTAACTCCGCTATACGGTAGGTTTCTCTTTTAATGATTACAGATATTCTGAAACAACTTTTATTTCCAAGTAAATAATCAACTTTAAAACACAATCACATGTGGTTGTGTTTTTTATTATACAAAAATTAGGAGGATCAAAAAATGATTGAATTTTATGTAACAAAAGGAAAATTGGTAGTTAGAAACAGCGAGCCACTCGTTGTGGCAGAGGGAGAAACTAAACCACTTTCGCAGGCTGAATTTATCTTATGGACAAGCCTGCACTGGAATGTAATGAATAAGGAATCACTTAAGGCAGAGTTTAGCAGACGGATGAAAAAATACGGATTGTACGGAGATGTTTCTTTTGAGCAGACGCTTGCAAGACTTAAAACCAGAGGTCTTGTGACATCAAAGTCAGATTATCTTGCAGTTGATGCACTGTACAATCTGGTGAAGGATTTGTATGTTATTCCCCTCGGAACAGTGAATGTATTTAAAAAAGCAATGATGTTTGGAATTATGCTTATCAATGGTGTTCCCTTTGATAAATGCAGAGAGGCTATGGATGGTTTTAATCTGAATAATCTTGAAAAGCAAATAGTCGGCTTTTCAAAAAGGCTTAAAGTTTCAGGAGCAGAGCTTATCCGCATTAGTGATAAAGACCTATGGGATATAGAGTCTGAAGAAGACATTGTTCCTCTCGCTTATGAGGAGCACGAGGATATAGAATCCATCGGAAACTTCATAAGATTTTCAAAAGATAAAAACAAAGTCCTTGAGGCGATCGTGAATCTGTACTTAAAGAAACAAATTGTATTTGAATAATAGAAAGGTTTGGTGACTTATGAAAAGAGCAGTAAGTATTTTATTAATGTTAGTGGTCATCTCCATATGTACAAATATATCAGCACATATGGAAGTAAAGGTGACACTTGATGGGAATGAAATTTATTTCCCTGATGCAAAACCGTTTATTGACCAGCGCGATAGGGTTTTAGTACCAATCAGATTTGTTTCAGAGGCACTTGGCGCTTTTGTTGATTGGGAAAACGAATCAAGAACAGCAGTTATAAAACAAGACAACGATGAAATCCGTTATACAGTTTATCAGCCGATGGCGTACTTAAACGGTGAAATGATAGTTATGGATACATACGGAATTTTAAAGGACTGCAGAACGATGGTTCCCATAAGATTTATTTCTGAGCTTTTGGGGTGCACAGTTAACTGGGATGAAAAAACTTCAACAGTTGTTATCACATCTCCAAAGGATACAGTTGAATTCCCAGAGCCAGAGATTTCTGTAAGTTATCCAGAAAGTCCTTCAGACAAAAGACTCCTTTGGATTGACGTTGACAATTACAGGGGTTTTGAACGCAGTGGTGATTATGAATTCAAAGTTGAGTTTATAAATCCTGTGCAGTTCAACACCTATGAGCAGGACGAAGGTGCTATCAACGGATGGAAAAAATATTCAAGATTCAATTTTGTTTCTGCATCTAACAGTTATAAAACCATCTACTCAATCACAAGAGCATTTTACACAACCAGAGATGATATGAAAACATATAAGCCAAAAGCTGGTGATGAAATCGCCTTCAGACTAATTGTCAGAAATAAAGTGACAAAAGAAACACGCGAGTATATTTTTACGGAAGCCTTAAGGTTTCCGTATGAAATATAAAAAAATTATTTAAGGAGGTAGGTAAAATGACCTACAAAGAATTTGATTTAAAAAAAGTTGAAGTGGCAAAAGGCATTAGTGAACTTGAAAACGAAATGCAACAGCCAAGATCGCGAGAGTCAATTGAGTATGAGTGGCTGATAAAGCTACTTTCTTACTTAAAGAGGTTGAATGAGGCGATGGAACCCGGAGGAATGAAAGAGGACTATCTTGCACTGGAATATCTTGCAGAAAAATTCGTATGTGTTACAAGAGATGTCACAGCTATATTGGCTGATCTTCCAAGAGAAGAAGTTATTCTTAAGGGTGCAGACACTATGGGTATTACGGTAGAAAAAAATAATGGCGTATTAGAGGTTACCATTCCGAAGATCTTGCCAACAAAGGACGAATCAAAACCGGACTATTTGTTTGAACCGTTATTCTATGCAATGAGAGATTTCCATTATAGTTGCGAATCCGTTGCTATTGATGGAAAGGTTATGATGTGTATTGAATTTGTATATGGCGAAGATTATGACAGACTATTAAGAGGAGACCACGACAATAAGGAAGTTAAAGAAGTAATTGATGCAATTTCGAATTTTGTTGTCCCGGATGACAGCGATTATTATTTAAGCCTTTGCCAGATTTCATCTGTGGGTAAGCATAGTCATACAAAAGTTTATGTAATGCCTGAAAAAGACTTTGGCGACTTCTTTCTGAAGCATCAAAACAGGTAAAACAGTATCCGAAAATCGTATCCCAAAACGGCAATTTTAAGACATTTTTTTGTGACATGGAGAAAAGGTCGTAAAAACGAGCTTTCCGTGGCCTTTTCTCCATATAAAAAAGACCATAAATAGGAAACTTGGATTAAAATAGGCAGGTGAAAATACAGACATGATTAAAGAGCAGACGATAGAATATAAGTTAGTAAGCTTAATAGGATTAGCAGGAGAAGTGCAGACAGAAGAGTTATATAAATTAAAATACGAAAAAGAGTATATAAGAAAAACAATAAGTAAGTTAATAACA
>JAZNJU010000147.1:0-8130 GCA_045578205.1 Clostridia bacterium
GTGCCGATGCGGCAGAGTACCTTAAGGATAAAGATGTAATCCTTATTCCCAAACTGTATGAAAAGCATTTTGGCTCGGAAACTCTTGATGCGGTGCATAGTTTCAGAGGCGATGTTATAAACTGCTATTATGAAATGGACGAAGGTTCCATACTGTATCTTGAAACCAAAATCAAGAGGCTTCTGGATGAAAAGACAATATAATGCAATAAAGTACACAGAAATGATTCCTGTGTACTTTATTTTTTGAAAATGAAAAAACACCTTGACAAATGTTATATAACATTATATTATATAGTTGTATAACAATTTCAATGAGGTGTTGTTTATGAGTAGAAAAAAAGTTCTGGTTATCGGTGTAATCGGAGCAGATGTTCACGCAGTAGGAAACAAAATTCTTTACCACGCATTCACAGAGGCAGGTTTTGAAGTTGTAAACCTTGGCGTTATGGTTTCTCAGGAGGAATACATAGCAGCCGCAATAGAATCCGATGCCGATGCCATTGTCATATCCTCACTTTACGGTCAGGGCGAACTTGACTGCCGCGGTATGAGAGAAAAATGCAACGAAGCAGGATTAAAGGATATACCTCTCCTTGTTGGAGGTAACATAGTAATAGGTAAACAGAAGTTTGAAGATGTGGAAAAGCGCTTCAAAGATATGGGATTTGACAGAGCATTCCCTCCGGGTACTGCACCCGAAACAACCATAGAGGCTCTTTATGAACTTCTGGACGGTGACAAATAATGAAGAATGTTTTGCTCATAGACTTTGGGAGCACATACACCAAAGTAACCGCTGTTGATATGGATAGGGAGTGTGTCCTTGGAACCGCATCTTCCTACACCACGGTGGAAACAGACATTAACACGGGTCTTCAGAAAGCCCTTCGCATTTTGAAAGAAAATACGGGTGTCACGGAGTATGAAGAATGTTATGCCTGCTCTTCTGCGGCAGGAGGTCTTCGGATGGTTACAAGCGGACTTGTTCCCGAACTTACAGGCGAAGCGGCAAAGCAGGCAAGTCTTGGAGCAGGAGCAAAGTTGGCAGGAATATATTCCTTTGAACTTACCGACGATGACACGGACGAGATTGCAAGGCTGAAACCCGACATATTCCTCCTTGTGGGGGGTACCGACGGCGGAAATACGGAGTGTATCGTCAAAAATGCGAAAAAACTCTCTTCTCTAAATCCCGGATTTCCGGTGATAATCGCAGGAAACCGTACTGCTGCCCGGGAATGCAGTGAAATTCTTAGTGAATTTGAAGTTTACATATGCCCTAATGTCATGCCTAAATTCGGTGTGCTCAACACCGCTCCGACTCAGGAAAAAATACGTGAGATTTTTCTTTCCCGAATAATTCAGGCAAAAGGTCTTACAAAAGCCTCTCAACTTATTTCGGGTATTATAATGCCAACTCCCTCTGCGGTGCTTGCCGCTGTGGAACTTCTTGCAAAAGGCTGTGAGGATGAAATGGGTATAGGCGACCTTGTTGCAGTAGATGTGGGCGGTGCCACAACAGATGTGTATTCCATATCAGACGGTATGCCCGAACATATGAACACCGTGTACAAGGGACTTCCCGAGCCGTACAGCAAACGAACGGTGGAGGGAGATATCGGTATGAGATACGGTATCCGCGGTATAGCGGAGGCTGCGGGACTTGATAAAATCAGTGCCGTTTCGGGTATTGAAATTTCCAGAGTCAACGAACTTATAGATTATCTTTCAGAAAATACGGACACCGTTCCAAACGGAGACAAAGAACTGGAAGATTTGGATTTTGCTCTGGCATCCTGTGCTGTGGAAGAGGCAGTGAGCCGTCACGCAGGCACAATTTCGGAAACCTACACGATGATGGGACTTACCTATGTTCAGGAGGGGAAAAATCTTGGGAAGGTAAAAAACATCGTTGTAACGGGCGGAAGCCTTATTCATACGAAAGATACGGAAAAGATTGCTTCATACGCACTGTACAATCCACAAAATCCCGCATCTTTAAAACCAATCAAGGCAGATGTTTTAATAGACAGAAGATACATACTCGCCGCAATGGGGCTGTTGTCACAGCATTATCCCAAAACGGCACTCAAAATAATGAAAAAGGAGTTTGAATACCATGGATATTCAGAATAAGAGAATCTCCGATGAAGAATTTTATGCGATAAGAAAGGAAGTTTTAAACCAGTGGCCCACAGGCCGCGAGGTTGACCTTGAAGAGGCTGTGGCATATCACAAGGCTATGCCCGAGACAAGAAACTTTGCAAAGAAACTTCTGGAAGCAAAGAAGGCAAAAAAAACACTGGTTCAGCCGCGTGCAGGTGTTCCCGTTGTGGATGAGCACATTAAACTTATGCAGTATCTTGAACGTGAGGGAGAGGCAGACCTGCTTCCCTCTACGATAGACAGTTACACCAGACAGAACCGCTACGAAGAAGCAGAAAACGGGATTCAGGAATCACTCCGTCTTGAACGTGCTATGCTCAACGGTTTCCCTGCAGTAAATCACGGTGTTGCAAAGTGCCGCAAAGTTGTGGAAAGCGTAAATGTGCCGATGCAGGTGCGCCACGGAACTCCAGATGCAAGACTTCTTACGGAAATTACATATGCAGGCGGATTTACAAGTTACGAGGGCGGCGGAATATCTTACAATCTTCCTTACTGCAAGAACATACCCATGGAGCGTACAATCCGCGACTGGCAGTATGTGGACAGACTCACAGGTCTTTATGAAGAAATGGGAGTTTCCATAAACAGAGAGCCATACGGCCCGCTCACAGGAACTCTTGTTCCTCCCTGCATTTCTCACGCCGCGGCTATAATTGAGGCACTTCTTGCGGCAGAACAGGGTGTAAAGAACATAACAGTAGGCTACGGTCAGTGCGGAAATCTTGTCCAAGACATTGCGGCAATCCGCACACTCGAAGAACTTACCGATGAGTATCTTGAAAAGTACGGTTACGGCGATGTGGAAGTTACCACGGTTCTCCACCAGTGGATGGGCGGTTTCCCTGCAGATGAAGCCAAAGCCTTTGGTGTAATATCTTCAGGCAGTCTCATCGCGGCACTTTCAAAAGCCACAAAAGTTATTGTAAAAACTCCTCACGAAGCCGTAGGCATACCCACTATGGAAGCAAATGCCCAGGGGTTAAGGTGTACAAAGCAGGTTGTAAATATGCTCTCCGACCAGGAGTTTACCGATGTGCGTCTCCAGGAGGAAAAAGAAATCATAAAGCAGGAAACACGTGCCATAGTAGACAAGTGCTTTGAACTTGGCGGAGGCGACATTGCAGTGGGTGTCTGCCGAGGTGTTGAAGCAGGCGTTCTGGATGTTCCTTTCGCCCCCTGCCGTGCAAATGCAGGCAAGATGCTTCCCTGCAGAGACAACAACGGTGCTGTGCGTATTTTAAATCCCGGAAATCTTCCTTTCTCACAAAGTCTCATAGACTTCCACAAGGACAAGATTGAACAGAGGGCAAAGGCAGAAAACCGCAAGGCATCTTTCCAGATGGTAATAGACGATGTGTATGCAATCGGCAAGGGCAGGCTCGTTGGCCGTCCCAGATATTAATACATTGCGAGTATTTTTAAAATGCGTGGTGTAAAAACACGCAACTAAAACAGGCTCGGATTTAAAGGAGACGATAACTATGAAGATTAAGAATATTGTATGTTCCCAAGGACGCACAGGGTTTTATTTTGACGACCAACGTGCCATAAAGGCTGGTGCCGAGCACGACGGTGTTTTCTACAGAGGAAACACAGTAACAGACGGTTTCCGCTCTGTCCGTCAGGCGGGTGAGTCCATATCTGTTATGATTATTCTGGAAGACGGACAGATAGCATACGGCGACTGTGCCGCTGTTCAGTATTCAGGCGCAGGCGGACGCGACCCCCTCTTTCTTGCAGAAGATTTTATCCCTGTTATAGAAAAGCACATAAAACCCGTTCTTGTCGGCAAAGAATTAGATAGTTTCCGCGAACTCTGTACTGAAATGGAAAGCATCGAAGTTGACGGAAAGAGACTGCACACAGCAATACGATACGGTGTATCCCAGGCAATACTTGATGCGGTTGCCAAGGCGAGCGGAAGAATGATGTGTGAGGTTGTTGCCGACGAATACGGTTGCACCGTGTCCGAAACTCCCATTGCCGTGTTCACACAGTCGGGCGATGACCGTTACGACAATGCGGACAAAATGATAATAAAGGGTGCACAGGTTCTCCCTCACGCCCTCATAAACAACATAGACACCAAACTCGGAAGAAACGGTGAAAAACTTATGGAGTATGTTGCATGGCTCCGCGACAGAATTCTGCAAAACCGTTCCGACGAAACTTACAGTCCCGTTATGCACATAGATGTGTACGGCACAATAGGTGCCGCTTTTGGTAACAACAACTACAAGGCAATGGCGGACTACATAGAGAAGTTGGGAGAAACCGCAAAACCTTTCCGCCTCCGTATAGAGGGTCCTATGGACTGTGATACCGACAGAGAAACCCAACTTGTTGCACTTGCAGGACTTACAAAGGAACTTGACGGCAGAGGATGTGATGTGGAACTTGTTGCAGACGAGTGGTGCAACACTCTGGAAGATATCAAACTTTTTGCCGATAACAAAGCAGGACATATGGTGCAGATAAAGACCCCCGACCTTGGCGGTATAAACAACACCATTGAAGCGGTGCTCTACTGCAAGGAAAAGGGCATAGGCGCATATCAGGGCGGTACCTGCAATGAGACAGACCGCAGTGCTCAGGTTTGTGTGCATTGTGCCATGGCAACAAAGCCCGACCAGATTCTTGCCAAACCCGGTATGGGTGTTGACGAGGGCTACATGATTGTGTATAATGAAATGAACAGAATCATAGCACTCAGAAAGGCGAGATAAAAATGAACTATCCCACGTATGAATACACACAAAATCCAGAGATACCCGCTTATGTACAAGTGTGGGAAAAATCAACTCCTGTGTGGATTCAGCAATTATGGGAAGACGGAGAATTCTCCGAGTATGTACGAAGAAACGGTTGCGGACACTGTTGCACGGCAATGGTGCTAAATCTTCACGGAGTAAACATAGACCCCCACGAGGAATATACGCTTTGCCGAAAAAGGTGGGGTAAGCCAAGAATGGGAGAACCTCTCTTTGAGGATAATTTCTTAAGCGGAACAGGCATTGCCGAAATTCTGGAAAGTTTCAACGTGCCTGCCAAGACATACGGAGTACCCGAGGGTAATGTTAATGCGGCGGCAAAACACATTTCCGATTGTCTCAAAGATGGTAAACAGGTTATCCTCTGGTCCCATCCGTCGGATAAACTTCCCGATAATCCTTTTTCTTCGGGCGAACACTGGATTTTGGCAGTAGGGTACATGAAAGACGGTCAAATCCTTGTTGCAAACAGTTCCCAAAAGGCGGCAACGGACAAGGGAATACAATTTACCGATATTGAAACAATAGAAAAGGTACTTTTTGAAGGCAGCGAGCCTATGGACTTTACCTGGGGCAGATATGACCTTAAACATGGCGGAGGCTATGTGGTTATAGGATAGCCTTAAGGCTAATAAAAATAACCTCTTTAACAGGATTTGAAATAATCCGTTAAAGAGGTTGATTTTTTGTTAAGACTACTCTGAGACATATGTGAACCTGAGTTGTTTTTTGCCGTCACATTCCACGGTTTCTTCCCACATACTAAGGGGGCGGACCCACACTTCCTCTTCTCCGTAGAGTGCTTTGTAAACCACCATTTTTTCCAGCGTTTCGGAGTGGATAGCAATGTCTAAAACCCGATATTTGTTACCTTTGTAGTGTTTGTATACGCCTTTTTTAATCATTTTCAGGGCACTTCCAATCGTATGCAGGTTCCATGTACCTAAACGGTCTTTTAAAGAATTTATCGTTTATTTCTTCACCGTATCTTACATGATTTATAATGTTTGCAAGTTGACCCAGATCTTCGGGAGTCTGATTGTGACCGCCGGTGCGGAAATACCAGTACAGATTTTCGGGACAGTCAAGGAATTTATACACTTCTCCTGCGGCAAGGGTTGTCTGCCAACTTCCCACGGGGTTTGCCCATATGTCGTGAGCACCTTCGGAGACAAAGAGAATTCTGGGGGCAATCATAGCCTTGAAGTCGTGGGAATCAAAGGGCATGGCGCCTTCGTTTCCTATGTATTCTCTCATATCCTGACCCATCCACGCGGGAAAAAGACGGAAAATATTGTCAAGCCTTTCGCTTTTTGCCACGGTGCCGTCTTCCATGGTGGCTTCCATGTATATTCTGTAGCCGCTGTTTCCGCCGCAACAGGTCGCGTTGGGGTTTACGATTGCGGCTCTTTCGTCCACAATTCCCGCAAGGGCGGCAGTTTTGGCACCTCTGGAGTGTCCTGTAAAGGCGATGAGGTCAAGGTCGACATTACCGAGGATTTCCAAGGCGTCAACACAACGGGAATATCCCCACGCCCAGGCAGAAACAGCACTGAATTTGCCGTCGGGATATGTCTTTTTAATCTGACCTCCGCAGTTGCCGTCCCGGAGTGACTGCCAGATTTCATCACCCAGTTTATATTCGCCCGTTTCGGTTGTTTTGAGGTCATCCAGATTGTATATGGATATGTCGGGAGCAAGTTCTGTTCTGTTGAACAGAACAAAGTTTATGTCCCTGTCGGTTATGCTTTTGATAAATTCGGGGTTGAACACACGTCCGAAGCACATATCTCCGGATATTACAACGGGTGCGCTATTACTTTTGGAACAGGCCTTGAAAAGATACATATCCATTATTATGGGGTTTGCTCTTGTGCCTGTTTTGATACGGAAAATGTTGATACTGCCGTAGCAAAGGGGTTCAACTTCCAGAAATTCGGGTTCGGGAGGCATCCCTCCAAAGTGAAGTTCCACGGTTTTCTCGTAGAGTTCTTCTCTCCTTTTTGCCCAGTCTTCCTTTGTTTTCACTTTGGTGCCGTCATTAAAAAGAAAAGGGTCGGGGAGTTTGCTCATGAGTTCATAATGTGTTACGTTTATTGTATTTTCATTTATCTGATTTGACATAGTTATACTCCTTTGCGGAAAATTTACTATATTTTAACATATGGTAAATCAAAAGTAAATAGTTACTTAAAAAATCGCAAAGTACGGTTTTAAGAGGTTTTTCTTTCCCGTCGCTCGATTAAAATTCTGCTTATGATTTCTGGAAAAACCTTGTAATTTTTTATAAATTTGAAACGATACTTTCCCTGTTCCGTATTAACTGTAACTCCTCTGAAAAATCCGTTGCCGACTCTTTTGATGGAATCTATGGGCAGGTCTACTTTCTTTCCACACATAGTTGTGCCGTAGAATCTCAGGTTCGTTACAGTAATTTGATTTTTAAGAATGAATGATTTTTCACTTCTAATTAAGACTGTTTCCTGCATATATGAATTTCCTGACATAAAATATTCGTTAAACAAGTAAATTATACCGCAAACTACCTATAAAGTCAACCAAAACGAATATAATTATTCATATAAGGTATAGAACAGGGGATGAATTTTATATGGAACGAATAACTAAACTCAGAAAAGAAAAAGGACTGAATCAGGTTGGATTGGGGCTTAAACTCAATGTATCTCAAAAGATGATTAGTTCATATGAAAGCGGAGTGCATCAACCAAGTATTGACACCCTCATTCATATGGCTGATTTTTTCGGTGTTTCTGTAGACTACTTATTGGGGTTGAGCAATATTCGGGTGTCTGCTGACAAATTTACAATAGGCAGTCTCAACGAGAGGGAGATAGAACTTCTTGATTTGTTCAACAAATTGGATAGGGAGAAACAACAAAGAGCAATAGGAATTCTTTTTGCATTAAAGGAATATTGAACCATCGGAGATTCGAACTTAAGGACACCTTGGTAAAGTCATATGTTCTGCCAAGATTGATATAATCGTACTGAGCGGCTAACTCTTGCGGTGCCCGAAACAAAGCATACACCCTAAAGGGTGCACGCTTTTTAGGCCGTCAACTTCAACGACTCAACTTCGCACCGTAAGAGGGTGCTCGTTTCGTCGGAAGTTTTGGCATACGACCTTTCTTCCGTTCAACTTCGTCTTAAACTCGCTTCACGGGAAA